>JAITQP010000223.1 GCA_031288885.1 Prevotellaceae bacterium
TAATTCTTAATTGAATATCCGGTTGCCCTGTAGAGCTTGTGCCTGAAGACGTAGAGCACGGGGTAGTACAGCGCAAGGATGCCCAGCGAGGAGGCTCCCGCCGTGCCCTGCGCTACTCCCGCCGAGACTTGCAGCAGGAGGCTCCCCACCAACGCTACCAAGGGGATCAGGTAAACAAGGCTGAACGATTTCTTCTCCAGCGACTGCGTCTCCACCACCGTGATGACGTCGCCCACCGAGTGCGAATGCGGCTCGCCCTCGCCCTCGCCTTCGCCCTCGCTTTTGGAGGAAACAAATATTAGGTGGTCTTTTCTGCCGGGCCACGTGTCCGGCGTAGGCTTCAGGCCTACAATAAAACCGTCCTCTTCAACGTATTCAACAACGGCTTCACGGAGAATTTTTTTGGTTGTTTTCATTGCAATTTAAATTATTTAGCTGATGATGCTGTAATCCTTGTTGTCATTTTTGGGCTTGTTGAGCGTTTTGAGCAGCAGCTCGTTTTTGGGGTCGGTCAGGAGCGGATCGGCTTGGAGCACCTGATCGGCAACGCGCCGCGCGTACTCCAGAATTTTGCTGTCTGCGCCGAGGTTGGCTATGCGGAGGCTAAAGGCCATTCCGCTTTGCAGCGTTCCCTCAAGGTCGCCCGGGCCGCGCAGCTTGAGGTCGGCTTCGGCAATTTGAAAGCCGTCGTTGGTGCTGCACATCATCTCCATTCGGTGGCGGCTGTCGGCGCTCAGCTTCACGTCGGTCAGCAGGATGCAGAACGACTGCTCGGCGCCGCGCCCCACGCGCCCGCGCAGCTGGTGCAGCTGGGCAAGGCCAAACCGCTCGGCGCTTTCTATCACCATAACGCTGGCGTTGGGCACGTTTACGCCTACCTCTATCACCGACGTGGCCACCATGATGTGCGCCTCGCCGCGCACAAACTCCTGCATGGCCGCCTCCTTTTCGTCGTTCTTGAGCTTGCCGTGCACCATGCACACCCTGTAGCGCGGCGCGGGAAACGCCTGCGTTACCATCTCCCAGCCGTCCTGCAGGTTTTGGTAGTCCATTTTTTCGGATTCGCAGATGAGCGGGTACACCACGTACACCTGCCGTCCGGCGGCGATTTGCTCGCGCATGAAGTCGAATACGCGGCTTCGCTTGCTGTCAAAAAAGTGGACGGTTTTTATCGGTTTTCGCCCGGGCGGGAGCTCGTCTATTACCGACACGTCGAGGTCGCCGTAGAGGGTCATCGCCAGCGTGCGCGGGATGGGCGTTGCCGTCATCACGAGGATGTGCGGCGGGTGCTCGCTTTTTTCCCAGAGCTTTCCGCGCTGCGCCACGCCAAAGCGGTGCTGCTCGTCAATCACCACGAGCCCCAGCCGCTCAAACTGCACGGCGTCCTCTATCAGCGCGTGCGTGCCGATGAGGAGGTGAATTTCGCCCTGCCGGAGCTTTTCGAGCAGCTTGCGGCGCTCCGGCTTCCTTACGGAGCCGGTGAGCAGCGCCGCGCTGATGCTCATGCCGCGCAGCATTTCGGTAATGCTCTTGAAGTGCTGCGCGGCCAGAATTTCGGTGGGCGCCATGATGCAGCTTTGGTAGCCGTTGTCGGCGGCAATGAGCATGCACATGAGCGCCACCATTGTTTTTCCGCTGCCCACGTCGCCCTGTAGCAGCCTGTTCATTTGCCGTCCGGAGCCCGTGTCGGCGCGGATTTCCTTGATGACGCGTTTTTGCGCGGCGGTCAGCTCAAACGGCAGGTTGTGGTGGAAAAAGTAGTTGAACTTTTCCCCCACCTGCGAGAAAAGGAAGCCGTTGTTGGCCTCAACCCTCCGTGTGCGCGTGCGCAGGATGCTCAGCTCGATGTAGAAGAGCTCCTCGAACTTTAGCCTGTCCTGCGCTCTTTTGAGCAGCTCGGGGCTCTGCGGGAAGTGGATGTTGAGCAGCGCCTCCTGAAGCGAGGCAAACCGGTTGGCTTCCATCAGGTAGGGGGGGAGCGTTTCCTCCACTCTCGGGAGCGCCATGCTCAGCAGCGCGCTTTGCAGGCGGCTTATGGCGCGCGTTCCCAGCCCCATGTCCTTGAGGCGCTCGGTGCTGCCGTACACCGCCTGTATGCTGGAGCTTATTTTGCTTTCCTCCTTTACCAGATCCTCCAGCTCGGGGTGCACAATGTTGAGCTTGCCGTTGAAGGAGGTGGGCTTGCCGAAGATGGTGTAGGTGCTGCCTGCGCGGAAGTTTTTCAGGATAAACGAAATACCCTTAAACCAGACCAGCTCTATGCTTCCCGTGCCGTCGGAAAACATGGCGATGAGCCTTTTTTGCTTGGCGCTCACCTCGCGAAAACCGGCAATTTTCCCCCGTAGCAGCACGTAGGGCATGTCCTCGTTGATTTCGCGGATGGTGTATATGCGCGTTTTGTCTACGTAGCGGAAGGGGAAATGGTAGAGCAGGTCGCCAAACGTGCCGATGCTGAGCTCTTTTTGCAGCAGCTCGGCGCGCCTTGGGCCAACCCCGGGCAAAAATTTTATGTCGGTATCCAGAATGTACGCCATAAATAGGGTGGATAGTGATTATAAATCGTCATTTACAGCGTGAATGAGAATACTATCCTGCTTCAATGCATAAGAGTTTCTTTAATCGTAAGATGATGCAAAGATACAACAATTTTTTTCGTATTTGGAAATTTATACTACGCGCGGCATGGTTTTTATGCATTGCTTTCAACACGCTTTGCGTCATTGCAAGCGGAGCGAAGCATCGCTCGCAATGATGGTGTGCAAAATTAGGCCGTGTGAAATATAGATATGGTGAAAAAAAATATGCTGAATTTGGATACGTGGAAAAATGGACATATTTTTGTGTGCTCGTTAAAGTCACATTCTATGAAATAATTATGCCCGAACAACAAAACATAGAGTACAAATCCTCATGGCATGACGACTATTTGAAGTGGATTTGCGGTTTTGCCAATGCGCAGGGTGGCAAAATCTATATCGGTAAAGACGATGTCGGAAAAGTCGTTGGCGTGGAGGATTATAAGCGCCTGATGGACGATATTCCCAACAAGGTTAAAAATCTGATGGGAATTACCGTAGAAGTCAACCTTTTGCAGGAGGATGATAAGCATTTCATTGAAATGATTGTACAGCCCTATTCCGTGCCTATTTCTTTGCGAGGCAGGTACTACTACCGTAGCGGAAGCGTGAAGCAGGAGTTGACGGGTGCAGCGCTGAACGAGTTTTTGCTCAAGCGTGCCGGTCATACGTGGGACGATGTAGTTGATGTTAGCGCCACCTTTAATGATATTGATGAAAAAACGATTAAAATTTTTCTGCGAAAAGCGGAGGAAGCCGGACGTTTACCCGATGTTGACGGCCTTTCCACGCCCGAGCTTTTGGAAAAACTTCGCTTAACGAAAAACGGGCAGCTAAAACGTGCCGCTATTGTTTTGTTCGGCAAAGACCCCGGAGCATTTTATCCGAATACATTTGTCAAAATCGGCAAATTTGCCGACAACGATTTTGAAGTACGGTTTCAGGAAACCGAAGAAAGCAACATAATTCAGCTGCTGGACAAAGTTTTACGCACACTTGACTACAAGTTTTTAATCCGCCATATTTCGTTTCAAGGAATGAATCGCATTGAAACGCTCGAATATCCGCTTGCTGCCCTGCGTGAAATGCTGCTAAACGCACTTATCCACCGTAACTATATGGGTGCCCCTACGCAAATTCGAGTATATGATAATAAATTGTTTATTTGGAACGATGGTGGTTTGCCCGAGACTATTACGTTGCAACAGCTTAAACAATCTCATGCTTCGCACCCACGCAACCCTATACTTGCAGAAGCGTGCTTTCGTGGAGGGTTTATTGATTCTTGGGGTAGCGGTATTATGAAAATTATAGATTCTTGCAAAGCAGCTGGATTACCCGCTCCCGAGATGAGCGAAAAGGAAGGCGGTTTTGTCGTAACACTTTTCAAAGACAGATTTTCGGTAGAACAGCTGCAGCAGTTAGGCCTGAACGAGCGACAAGTAAAAGCGATACTATACACAAAAGAGTACGGGAAAATCACAAATGCTGAATATCAAGAAATAAATAATATTTCACGACGAACTGCAACCCGAGATATAGCAGAATTAGTTGACAAATTCAAAATACTTGGACAAACAGGTTCAACCGGCGCTGGCAGCTACTATAAACTAATTGCGCCATAATTGCGCCAATTGCGCCATAATTGCGCCACGGTTGGCTCATGCTATTAGCGGTCAGCGGTTAACGATTGGTGGTTGGCGCGCCTTGGGCCAACCCCGGGCAAAAATTTTATGTCGGTATCCATAATGTACGCCATAGTCCGCAAAGATACAAAAAACCTTAATAATTTGTAGGTGGGTTGAAATGCACCCTCAGCGATTGGCGGTGCGCAAGAGTTATGTTTCCTCTATTTTTGTGCCTCCATGTATAAGCTTAAGCTTTTTCTGACCTCCAAATCTTGCAATAGCCGATGGTCAGCGCCCTGCATATAGCCTGCCTCATGTACCGTTGTAAACCCTGCATCCCTGAGCACGGCTGCCATTAAGCTGGCGTCCCATACCGATACATGGCCGTAGTTCTGGGTTAAGTTGTAGATGGCAATTGCTTTTGGCTGCTTGGGGTCAGCATTCGATAGCGCTTCATCTAACCCCGGAACGCTAATCCTTAGCCATGCGCCTTGCTTCATAGTTCGATGTAGCTCCTTGAACAGCTGCAAGCAATCGCTGTAGTGAAGATGCTCTATGGTGTGCTCCGTGAAAACGCCCTCCCAATAGCTATCCGGACAGCTTAGCTTATACCGAAAATCTACTAACCAGTCATATCTACTTGATTGCCTTCGGAAAGGTATCCACCTTAGGTAGTAAAAATCTGCATTGACGAATTTATCAAGATAGACGTCCCCACACCCTAAATGTAAAAATTTAAGCTTTGAATTTGGTTTGGCGTTAAGGAATATTCTCCCAATTAAGCTTGATATCTCATACTTAAGCAAATACTTCCATGTCCAGACATGTTTTCTGTCGTAAATTTGAGGCGTCATAATTTGAGCTTCTGATAAATAAATTTCCGGTAAATAAATTTCCGCAAATGTGTTACTCCTCGCTTTGCCCCACTCACTCGCTTTCCTTACCCTCTTTCCTACGCTTTCCGAGCTTAATTTTTCCGTCTTTGATGGGCTCAAAGCCCTCGCCAAAGACGCCCGTCACGCTGGCGGTAGAAACAAAGGCGTTGCGGTCTATTTCGTTGATGATGCGGTAAACGGTGTTGATTTCGTACTTGCGCACCACGAGCAGCAGCACGTTCCGCTCGTTCTTGGTGTACCAACCCTTGGCGTAGAGCATGGTGACGCCGCGCCCCATAACCCTGCAAACCTCGTCGGCAATGGCCTCGTAGCGCTCCGAAAAGATGAGCACCTGCAAGCTCTGCTTGGAGCCCACCAGCAGCGCGTCTATCACGTAGGTGGATACGGTTACCATAATGCCGCCGTAGAGGAGCGAAAGGATGGTGCGGTCGGGCAGGAACATGGAGGAGCCGATGATGACGATGTCGCAGTACAGCAGCGCCCGCCCCGGGTTGATGTGCTTAAACTTGTTGATGATGATGGCAATGATGTCGGTTCCGCCCGTGCTTCCCCCGCGCGTAAACGCAATGCCGATGCCCGTCCCCTCAAAAATGCCGCCCACCAGCGCCCAGAGCAGCAGGTTGTGCTCCGACTGCACCTGCGCTATCAGCGTGTCGGGGACTGCCTGCGGGAGGTAGTGGAACAGCGCCGTGCTGAGCAAAATTCCAAAAATGGTTTTTGCCCCAAAGTGCAGCCCTATGATTTTTACGCCAAGCAGCAGCAGCACAACGTTTGCCAAGAGGTAGGAGTAGGAAACCTCAAAGCCGGTGGCGTAGTATATCAGCGCGCCGATACCGCTGATGCCGCCGCCCACAATGCCGTTGGGGATGATGAACGCCACCCACCCGAAAACGTAGATGAGCAGGCCAACGGAAATGATGGCGTAGTCTTTCAGTATGTTGAGGTATTTGTTTTGCATAAAATCCTACAGTGGACTTTTTAGTAGCAATAATTTTTGTACTTAGTTACTATTAACCTCCGCAGCCCGCCTCACGTAATCGCCCACCCGCAGGCGTATGCGCGACACCTCCTTGCGCAGCCCGCTGATGCGCAGCATCCCGTCGTCCGCCAGCTCCATCGTAATGTCGTCCTCAAACATGGTCAGCACGCGGCGCATGGGGCTGTACGCGCGAAAAATGAGCTTGCCGTTTTCGCACCGCGACAGCTTGTAGCCGCTTCGCGACATTACGTCGCGCAGCGGCTGCTCGTGCTTCTCCCAGCCGCCCGCCGGCAGCGGCTCCCGCACCGACAAAAATCCCACAAACGGGTAGCCCGCCCCCAGCAGCAGCAGCCCAATGAGCAGGCGCGGCGTAAAGAGCGTAGAAAAATCGGGCGTTGTGGTGAGCGGCTTTCCGCTTGCCACGTGCAGTATGGCGTACAGCAGCATGAAGACAATGTAGAAGTACGCAATTTGCTTAACGGCTCGTATGGGGTATCGCCTCCAGCTCATGGTCAGGTTGATTAAGATGTTTTTTACGAATGGAAATCTTTAAATTTTCTCGTGCCACACGAGGGCCGCCGCTCCGAGCACGGCGCCGTTCTTGTTGCAGAGGTGCGAGAGCAGCAGCTGCGTGTTTGCCTCCTGCACGATTTGCCCGCTGGCGTTGCGCTTGCAGTAGTTTTTCAGCATGTGCTTGTCCATCGACCTGCGGGTAGGGGTTAGGAGCAGGTCTCCGGAGTTGGCCAAGCCGCCGTACAGAAAGATGGCTTCGGGGCTGCTGAACGTAACGATGTTTGCCAGCGCAAGCCCCAGCATTTCTCCGGTTTTTTCGAACACCTCCAGCGCCAGCTTGTCGCCCTGCTGCGCGGCGTCGGCAATGTACTTTGGCGTAATTTCGTTGAACGAGATAGCCTTGAGCAGGCTTTTTTCGCTAAAGTAGTGGTGCGACATCACCTCAAAGGCGGTTTGCTTGAGCCCCGTTGCCGAGGTGTACGTTTCCAAGCAGCCCGCCCTGCCGCAGCCGCAGCTCCGCCCGTGGGGTATCATGACAATGTGCCCCAGCTCGCCGGCAAAGCCGTCGCAGCCGTACACGAGCTTTCCGCCCACCACAATGCCGCTGCCCACGCCCGTGCCCAGCGTTATCGACACAAAGTCGCTCATGTTTTTTGCGCCGCCGTACACCTTTTCGCCAATGGCGGCGGCGTTGGCGTCGTTGGTTACCTTTACGGGGAGGTTGGGGAAGTAGGCCTGCACGAGCTCGGTAAGGGGGACAACCTCGTGCTGCCACGGCAGGTTGGCGGCGAACTCCACAGTTCCCTTGTTATAGTTGGCGTTGGGCGCTCCTATGCCAACGCCTATCACCTCCACCGCTTCGCTTGGCTGATGCTGCAAAACGAACGCCGCTTCGCAGAGCTGCTTTACGTAATCGGCTGCGCTCACGCCCGACGTGTTGGCGGGGGTGAGGATGCTGTTTTCAGCTAAAATGTTTCCGGCGTTATCCACAAGCCCCAGCTTGGTGTTTGTGCCGCCAACGTCAACTCCTAATACAACTTTTTTCATGTGCTTAAATTTTTATTTTTGCAAATTTAAATAAAAAACTCCAAACCTACAAGCGTTGCTACCAACGAAATTTATTTTAATCAAATCCTCCGCCCACGTCCACTTTTACCAAGACCGGCGTGTGGTCGGAGAGGAAAATGCCGTTGCGTTTTTCCGGAAGCGTCAGGTACGTTTTCACCGACACGCTGCCGGTCACAAACACGTAGTCAATGGTGCTTCTTTTTTCAGCCGGCACCTCGCCAAAGCCGTGAAACGTGCCGCCCGCCTCCGCTACGGACGGGGCGAGCTGGCGTGCGTCAAAAAATTCCCCGCCGGCAAGTACCTGCCGAATGACCTCCGACTGGGGCGAGGCGTTGAAATCGCCGGTGATGATTACGGGCAAGCCGCGGCTCTCCGCTTTGGCGCGCTCCAGCAGCAGCTTCACGCCTTCGCGGCGGGCAGCTGTCCCCACGTGGTCTAAGTGCGTGTTGATAAAGAAAAGGCGCTTGCCGGTCTTTTTCTCCTTCAGGATTACCCACGTTGCCATGCGCTCGCAGGCGCCGTCCCAGCCTTTTGAGCCGGCGATTTCGGGCGTTTCGCTCAGCCAAAAATTTCCGGACTTTTCCGCCTCAAATTTTTCTTTTTTGTAGAAGATGGCGGCGTACTCCCCCGCTTCCCTGCCGTCGGCGCGTCCCACCCCAACGGCGGCGTAGGGATGCAGGCGCTCCTTCAGGTCGTGGAGCTGGTTGGCTAACACCTCCTGCGTCCCCAGCAGGTCAACGTCGCACTCCATAACTACTTCGGCGGCAACGTCTTTTCGGTGTTGCCAGCTGTTCACCCTATCACCGGAGTTGTCGTAGCGGATGTTAAAGGTCATTACATTCAAGGGCAAGGGCTTACTCGTACAGGAGCATAAGCTTGCCAGCAAAAGGATTAGAACGGATGCTTGTTTCATAATTA
>JAITQP010000194.1 GCA_031288885.1 Prevotellaceae bacterium
TTACGATTTCTTGCAGGACAAATCAATTCCCATGGGGGTTAAAATTGTCTCAACATCAATGCTTTGGGCGACAATAATTGGCAGCATTATTTTTGTCGCAAACGGAAAATTATGGTTGCAGATACTACTTTTTGCCATTGCCGTAGGCGTTACGGTGCACATTTTGAGCTATAAAACAAAGAAAAAAGGGTGAAAAATATCGCGTGAAATAGTCCGCTTAATTTCTGACATTTAATACTCACGTATTTTATTGATAACCAAAATATTATTACGATTTTAAGAAGTGACAAAATAGCATACGAACTCGGCTTTGAATATCCGAAATATTTTAACCGCTTGTTTAAACGATATGTCAGATGACGCCGAATGAGTTCAAAGCATTGAATTAGTGTTTTGTCACTCCATAGAATGAGGTCGACTTCCCTTGTGGCTCATTTTTTTTGCTGCGAAGGTCAAATGAAATGTGTTTTCCGGCGGGTTTAGTAGGGATGGTGAGGAAGTGTAACGTGATTAGGTGAAATTCGGGTAGTAACGAAAAAAGAAAGATTATAATTCCACTAATTCTGCGGTCTCTCCATTTGTAGACAAGTATAGGAGTACAATATCGGAAACTACACTTACTAATAAATTCGCATACTTTGGTTCTAATCCCTTAAAATCCGCATCTTTTCCATGTCCTGTTCCATAAGAGTTTCTTAATTCGGCAACTCCTTGAACAATAGAAGAAATACCGCTTAATATTTGTATAATTGATTTTTTTGCCTTTTCAGCATCATCAATATTCTTTGGTGTAAAATCAAGAATATTAGAAGTTTCTTTAACAATTCGAGATAGTGACCAGTTTTTATCAATAACAACGCCTTTCTGTTTTAGTATAGATTGGCAAGTTGTTTCAAG
Source organism: Prevotellaceae bacterium (assembly GCA_031288885.1). Taxonomy (GTDB): domain Bacteria; phylum Bacteroidota; class Bacteroidia; order Bacteroidales; family UBA932; genus JAITMY01. Next base: position 898 of record JAITQP010000194.1, read on the forward strand.
AAACTCTTTTGCTGTGCCTATTGCAAGGTCTGTATCCTTATTAACGGCATCTTGCATTAGTTTGATTTTATTATTCACATATTCAGTATCCAAAAATTTCTTGATTTCAACTTTTTTTGCTGCAAGTTGATTCGCCTCTATTGATTTAGCACGACCTTCGTAAACAGGATAACTTGAAATCTGGTTTGTTTGGACAATTTCAAAACCGTCATTTGCTAAATTTTTATTGTATATTTTTATCAATTGGACAACTTCATCAGAATTTGACCTAACTCGCGGGTGAACAGTATTTTCTAAAAACTTCAAATATGTTTCGTCATCACAATACGACAAATTAATTCTTGGGTCACTGTAAATCCAATCGTCCGACCAATCATTATTATTTACGGTATGTTGATAAATATCATCATAAGCATTGTTATATCTATAGTCCATTGACTTGAATGATTTTAAATTGTATAACCGAGATAAAAAATCAAGTTCAGTCAAATTCCCACAATACCATATTTTATGGATTGACATTTCATCAGCAATATGTCGGCGTGTTACGTCAGATATTTTACTCATACTTTCCACTTTTTTCTCACAGATTACAATATATTCCAAAGCAACAGGGCAGTAGTGCATTCACAGAGAGTATTAATTTGCCAACTCTTGATAATTTACATAAATTCGCCCTGTTTCAGAGGCTTTCCTTCTTTTTTTAAACAATAAATCGGGGAGCCTTATTCTACCATCTAAAATTGCTATTAAATCAATGCAATCCATAATTATGATCGATTTAAAATCAGCAGATAATGCCTCTGGAGTTAACCCTTCTATTGTCACCAGTAAACCACTTGTATTCTTAAATTTTGTTTCAACTTTATGACAAAAATTTGCTAAATCGCCCCTATCTACTTGCCTTGACCATTTTGCTTCAAGTAGAAAATCTGTTCCTTGAAAAGTAAATGCACCGTCGATCTGTTCTCCGTAAATTTTAAATGCCCCTTTTGGCTCTAATTCATATAAAAGAAAAACGTCATAAAGCAGTTTTTCAAGTTCATAACCTCTCTTTTGGAAATTCTTTTCCGATACTAATTCATTAAATTTACTTCGTAATAATGCTAATTCCTCATTTAGCGACTTTATTTGTTTAATTTTTTTTTCAAAATCACTTTTTCTGTTTTTAGCATCTTCGTTTTCTTTGGATAGTTCCATATATCCTTTTGTGTGATTTCTAAGATTATTCACTGCAACTCTTGCAGCCTTTGTTTTCAAACCATCTTCGTCCCAATATTTTAAGTTACTAAAATCATCAAAATTTGCTACAAAGAATAACAAATTCAGCAGATGTTCCTGATAAATATCTTGACGAATTGTCATTCTTTCTATCACCTCTTTTACAATTTCTCTCTTCGTATTATTCCAGTCTAATGTTGCGATTATTGGATTATTGTCTAATGTTAACTTCAGAAATTCTCGTAAATCTTCTTTTTTCCAAAAAATAACAGAAAGAGCATCTCGCAGGGCAAAAATAGATTGAGGTGATATTTTTTTTGCAATGTTCATTTGGTAAAAAGTCTTGATAGAAAACATGGCAGAAACAGTAGATTATCCTGTTTCTGCCTATTAAGAATGATATTATTTTACCTCCTCAAAATCCACATCCGTCACCTCCTTGTCCTTGCCGCTCTGCGCTCCGGCTGCATTGCCGTCCGAGGCTGCCCCGCCAAAGGGATCGGCTCCGCCAAACGGGTTGCCGGCTGCTCCACCACCCTGCTGGGCGTTCATGGCGTTGTACAAGTCCTGCGAGGCGGCCTGCCATACGCTGTTGAGCTCCGCGGTGGCGGCATCAATGGCGGTGAGGTCTTGCGACTTGTGCGCCTCCTTCAGCTTGCCGAGGGCAGCTTCAATGGCGGTTTTCTTGTCGGCAGGCAGCTTGTCGCCGTAGTCCTTGAGCTGCTTTTCGGTGTTGAAAATCAGCCCGTCGGCAGCGTTGACTTTGTCTATCCGCTCGCGCTCCCTCTTGTCGGCGTCTTCATTGGCCTTCGCCTCGTCGCGCATGCGCCTGATTTCCTCATCGGTCAGCCCGCTCGACGCCTCAATGCGTATCTTCTGCTCCTTGCCGGTGCCCTTGTCCTTTGCCGAAACGTGCAGGATGCCGTTGGCGTCAATGTCAAACGTAACCTCGATCTGGGGTACGCCGCGCATGGCAGGCGGTATGCCGTCGAGGTGGAAGCGCCCGATGGTTTTGTTGTCGCGCGCCATGGGGCGCTCGCCCTGTAGCACGTGGATTTCAACGGACGGCTGGTTGTCGCTCGCGGTGCTGAACGTTTCGCTTTTCTTGGTGGGGATGGTGGTGTTTGCCTCAATGAGCTTGGTCATCACCCCGCCCAGCGTTTCGATGCCCAGCGAGAGCGGCGTAACGTCGAGCAGCAGCACGTCCTTCACCTCGCCGGTGAGCACGCCGCCCTGTATGGCGGCGCCTACGGCAACCACCTCGTCGGGGTTTACGCCCTTGGAGGGGGCTTTGCCGAAGAACTTTGCCACGGCCTCTACCACCGCCGGCACGCGGGTGGAGCCGCCCACCAGAATAATTTCATCAACGTCGCTGTTGGACAACCCTGCGTCCTGCATCGCTTTGCGGCAGGGCGCGATGGAGCGCTCAACGAGCGGCGCAATCATTTGCTCAAACTTGGCGCGGCTCAGGGTTTTGACGAGGTGCTTGGGAATTCCGTCCACCGGCATGATGTAGGGCAGGTTGACCTCCGTTTGCGCGCTGCTCGACAGCTCTATTTTTGCCTTTTCGGCAGCCTCCTTCAGGCGCTGCAGCGCCATTGGGTCTTTGCGCAGGTCAACGCCGTTTTCGCTCTTAAACTCCTCGGCGAGCCAGTCCATGACCACCTGATCGAAGTCGTCGCCGCCAAGGTGGGTGTCGCCGTTGGTGGATTTTACCTCAAAAACGCCGTCGCCCACCTCGAGGATGGAGATATCGAACGTACCACCGCCGAGGTCGTACACGGCAATTTTCTGGTCTTTCTGCTTCTTGTCCAAGCCGTAGGCAAGCGCCGCCGCCGTGGGCTCGTTGATGATGCGCAGCACCTTAAGTCCGGCAATTTCGCCGGCCTCCTTGGTGGCCTGCCGCTGGCTGTCGCTAAAGTAGGCCGGCACGGTGATGACGGCTTCGGTGATGGCTTGCCCAAGGTAGTCTTCGGCGGTTTTTTTCATCTTTTGGAGGATGATGGCCGAAATTTCCTGCGGCGTAAACTGCCGCTCGTCAATTTTTACGCGGGGCGTGTTGCCGTCTCCGCGCACCACCTCGTAGGGGACGCGCTTTACCTCCGTCTGCACCTTATCGAAGGTTTCGCCCATAAACCGCTTTATGGAGTACACCGTTTTGTGCGGGTTGGTGATGGATTGCCGCTTGGCCGGATCGCCCACCTTGCGCTCGCCGCCGTCGGCAAACGCCACGATGGAGGGCGTTGTGCGCCGCCCCTCGTTGTTTGCAATTACTACCGGCTCGTTGCCCTCCATCACGGCCACGCAGGAGTTGGTAGTTCCTAAGTCAATTCCTATTACTTTTCCCATTGTTTTTGTGTTTTATATTGTTCACTATTTTCGCAAAAAATCCCACCCCTACCTTATCAACTACTATGCCAACAACAATGCGCTGACAAAATGGCATGCCGAATCTGTTAGGAAATTGATTGAATGGGGGAATACTCCGGCCAGCGGCGGGCGGCGAGGGCGACGCTACAGCATCAGCAGGCTTAACGCCATGAGCGCCATTCCGCCAACAAAACCAAAGATGGCGTAGTGGTGCTTTCCGTACCGCTCGGCAGCGGGTATCAGCTCATCGACCGAAACAAACACCATAATACCCGCCACCGCCGCCATGACCAAGCCCAGCGAAAAGGGCGACAGAAAAGGCATGAGCAAAAAGTAGCCTATCAGCCCGCCAACGGGCTCTGCCATTCCCGAAAGGAGGGAGTACCAAAACGCTTTTTTGCGGCTTCCCGTTGCGTAGTAGATGGGCACGGAGACGGCTATTCCCTCGGGGATGTTGTGTATGGCGATGGCAACCGCAACGGGAATGGCAATATCGGGGCTGAGGTAGGCGGCGGTGAAGGTGGCTACTCCCTCGGGGAAGTTGTGTATCGCGATGGCAAGCGCCATCAGCACTCCCGTTTGCTTGAGGCGCTTTGGGCTGCTGCGGCGCATCTCCTCCACCATGTGCACCTCGTGGGGGTTTTCCGCCTCCGGAATGAGCATGTCGATTAAAAATATGAGCGCTATGCCCGCAAAAAACGCAACCACCACGCCCAGCTTCGGAAAGGCGCTGCCCCCCTCCAGCAGCAGCTCCTGCGCCTGCGGGAAAAGCTCCACAAACGAAACGTACACCATTACCCCCGCCGAAAAGCCCAAGGCTGTGGCGAGGAACTTCGTATTTGTTCTTTTGGCAAAAAAGGCCAGCGCGCTGCCCACGCCGGTGCTTCCTCCGGCAAACAGCGTAAGCAGC
>JAITQP010000273.1 GCA_031288885.1 Prevotellaceae bacterium
CTTTTTACAAATTTCCTTTTGCAGCCGGTCAAAACGAGCAGCAGCAGCGCAGCTAAGCAGGCAAAAACATACGCATAGCCGGAGGTGCTTTCGCCGGTTTTCCGAAGCATGTTGAGGCTGCTTGCCAGCGGATTTTCGCCAAACGCCGCTGCCGGTGGGATGTCGCGGTGGCTCCACTTGGCCACCACCGTGCCGCGGTGCAGCAGCGCCAGCCCGGGGTGCGAGCGTACCATTGACTTGAGCGTGGTTTCGTCGGCGCTGCAAAAATCGAAGTTGAGCGCGTTTTTCGCGCCAAAGTCGTTCACGTAGCCCTGCGTTGACGAGGTGAGCCCAAGGAACATGTAGCCCTTGTCCTTGGCAAAGGCGGCAAGGTTTTTTATCCGCTCCCAGTCGCACGTGTCCACCTTTTCGAGCTTGGGGGCTATCAGCAAAAAGGCGTACTCTGCCGATAGCGCCGTATCCGTAATATCTCCGTCCAGCTGGTGGGTAATGGAAAAGTTGTGCACCGGCGGCGTGTAGCCCTTCTTCACCAGCGTTGAGCGGCTGTCAACAAACACCCACGTGCTGTCCTGCCACGGAAAATCGGTATCGGAAAACTCCTGCTCCTTGCCGTCCTTAGCGTAGATGAGCTTTGTGCTGTACTCATCGTGCGGCGCGCCTTCGGGGATGGACATGGCCGTAGGGAGGTGCTGCCCCACGTGGTAGGGCATGAAGTCGAGCGGCGGAAGATGCTTGTAGCAGTGCGAGGACAGCGCAAGCGAGCCGGCAAAAAACAGCGCAACGTACAGCCACTCCAGCGGCGCGCCCACAAAGCTCCGGTACCTGTTGCGAACGCTGAAGATAGCGAGCGTGGGTACGAAAATAATCAAGTTTTTGAAGAACGTTTGCCAGTTGGTCAGCTTGATGGCGTCGCCAAAGCAGCCGCAGTCCGACACGGGGTTGAAGATGGCCAGCAAAAACGTCAGCACGGTGTAGAACAGCATGAAAAGCATCAGCGCCCACGAGGCAAGCCACATGCGAACGCCCATGATGAGGCACAGCCCGATGGCTATCTCCACGGCGTTTTGCAGCGCGCCAAGGTAAAGCGCGGTGGGCTCCAAGCTGCTCATGCCAAAAGCCTCAAAGTAGTCGCCAATTTTATAGGCCGACCCCAGCGGGTCGATGGCTTTCACAAAGCCCGAAAATACAAATAGCGCGCCTACCGACAGGCGGCAAAGGGTAACAGCTGAGCGTACAAGTCCATTCATGGTAATGGTATTTGAATATTAGAAATTATTTTATTAAAGGTGCAGCTGGGCTCCAGCATTTCGCCCAGCTCCGAGTAACATTTGATGACGCAAAAATCGGCGTCGAGCGCCGGCTGCGCGAGGTACACGCTGCGCACCGCGCGCTGAAAGTCGAGGTCGGCTTCGTGTATATCCTCCTTTCCGTCGAGGTAGCGGCGGTCGTCGCCGCGCCGCTGCCCCGAAAGCTTTTCCTGCGTAAACGAAAACGGTACGTCCAAAAAAAAACTCCGCTGCGGCTTGGGAATTTCAAAGTGCCCGTATTCGAGGTTCAAAATCCACTCGCGCAGCGCGCAGCGCTCGCCCGCGTGGGGCAGCTTGGCGCACTGAAACGCAACGTTGGAGTACACGTACCGGTCAACTATTACGAAGTACCCCTCCTGCATCCACCCCCTGATTTCCTTGGCAGCGGCGCGGCGGTCTTCTGCGTAGAGGAGCGCCACAAGGTAGGGGTCAACTTCGCCGATTTTCCCCAAGTCGCCGCGCAGGAATTTGGCAATAAGCGCCCCCCAAATGGGTGCGTCTATTCGCGGAAAATGCAGGTACTTGCAGCGCACGCCAAGGCCCTGCAGGTGCTGCTGCAGCAGCGCCACCTGCGTGGACTTTCCGGCGCCATCAAGGCCTTCTATGGCAATAAAATTCATGTGCACTTTTGAAAATTGGGTAACTTTATCCTACAAAATGAGTATCTTTGCCCGTGCAAAATTAACAAAAACCCCGTGCAAATGGAAGATACACGATGTTTTTTGCAAAAAAAAACACACCTGCGCTGTGGCGCGCAGGAGCTTAGCCTCACAACGCCTGTGGTTATGGGCATTTTGAATGTTACCCCCGACTCGTTTTTTTCGGGCAGCCGCACCACCACAGCCGACGCCATTGCGGCGCGCGCCTGCCAAATGCTCAGCGACGGCGCAGCCATCATCGACGTTGGGGCGTACTCAACGCGGCCCGGGGCAAGCGCAGTGCCGCCTGCCGAAGAGCTGCGCCGCCTCTGCCTCGCGCTGGAGGTGGTGCGGGGCAAATTTCCGCGCGCGCTGATTTCCGTCGACACCTTCCGCGCAGAGGTCGTGCGCGAGGTCGTAGCGCAGTTTGGCGCGGTGATAGTCAACGACATTTCGGGCGGGCAGCTCGACGCAAAAATGTTTGAAACAGCCGCCGAGCTCAGCCTCCCCTACGTGCTGATGCACATGCGCGGAACGCCGCAAACCATGCAGCAGCACACGCGCTACGACAACCTGATGGAGGAGGTATCGCGCTACCTCTCGGAAAAGGTGAGCATGCTGCACGCCGCGGGCGTAGCCGACGTCATCCTCGACCCGGGCTTTGGGTTTGCCAAGACAACAGCGCAAAATTTTGAGCTGCTGGCGCGCTTGGAGGAATTTAAAATTTTTGAGCTACCTTTGCTCGTCGGGCTTTCGCGCAAATCGATGGTGTGCCGAACGCTGAACGTTGCGCCGGCGGACGCGCTCAACGGCACCACCGCCCTCAACATGCTGGCGCTCGCCAAGGGCGCCGACATCCTCCGCGTGCACGACGTAAAAGAAGCCGCTGAAGCGGTAAAGCTGGCGGAAGAAATTAGGAATTACGAATTAGGAATTAAGAATTAGGAATTAGGAATTAGGAATTAGGAATGATGATGCAATGATGTCCGCCCTTTGCCGTCATTCCGAGCGAAGCGAGGAATCTCCTCGCACTCAGCCGTCCTCGCACGCCTCGCGTCACTGCGAGCGAAGCGAAGCAACCGGAGTTCGGCGTAGCCAATCCAGAAATACGGGCAAGGCAACGCAAAACGTGCACAATGACGAAACAAGCTAATAGCTAATAACTAATAACTGATAACTAACAGCTAATCACTAAAAACCATGTTTTTTCACGTTGGCATACTTGATATTATCGACATACTGCTGGTAGCCATTCTGTTTTATCAGGTGTTTAAGCTCATTCGCGGCACGGTAGCCATCAACATTTTCATCGGCATATTTGCCATTTACGTGCTGTGGATTGCCGTGCAGGCGCTCAACATGGAGCTGCTCAGCACCATTCTTGGGCAAGTCTTGGGCGTGGGCGTGCTGGCGCTCTTCATCGTTTTTCAGCAGGAGATACGCAAATTCCTGCTCTACCTCGGAACGCAGTACATGTCGCGCAGCAAGTTTTCGCTCCGCTCCATCTTTTTCAGAAGATCCGACAGGTTTGACAGCGGCGTGAACATTGACGCCATCGTGAAGGCGTCGCGCAACATGTCGGAGAGCAAAACGGGCGCGCTCATCGTCATACGCCGCACCACCTCGCTCGCGCCCTACGAGCAAACGGGCGACGTGCTGGACGCCAACACCAACAGCCGCCTGCTCGAAAACATCTTTTTCAAAAACACCCCCCTGCACGACGGCGCGGTGATTATCGTGCGCAACAAAATCCGCGCCGCCCGCTGCGTGCTGCCCCCCACCGACAACCTTAGCCTGCCCGCGCACTACGGCATGAGGCACCGCGCCGCGCTGGGCATTTCGGAAAACAGCGACGCGGTGGTGGTGGTGGTGAGCGAAGAAACCGGCAACATTTCGCTCGTGGAGGCGGGGCAAATCAAAAGCGGAATATCCTTTGTGGAGCTCAGGCATCTGCTTGAGGAGGCGCTCAATAAGTAGCCGCGAAACGGAAAAAGTCAGAAAATATTGTAATTTTGTTGTGTTAAAGTTTTTTTCTGCAAAATAATGAACAAGTTGGGAAATTTTGCTTACGAAATATTACTACATTTGCAAAAAATAAATAACAACTTAACAAATGGGAAGATACCGCCTCGACGACACCGACCACAAAATCCTTACGCTGCTCATCAAAAACGCGCGCACCCCCTTTCTGGAAATAGCCCGCGAATGCGGCATTTCCGGCGCGGCAGTCCACCAGCGCGTAAAAAAGCTGGAGGACGCCAACGTCATTGTCGGCTCGCGCATGCTGGTAAGGCCACGCTCGCTGGGCTTGGACATTTGCGCTTTTGTAAACGTGAAGCTCTCCAAGCCGGACATCTCGCTGCTGGCCATCGAGGAGCTGCGCAAAATGCCCGAGGTGGTGGAGTGCCACTTTATTGCGGGGCCCTACTCGCTGCTCCTCAAGCTCTACTGCTACGACAACGAGCACCTGATGGACGTGCTGGTAAACCAAATCCCGCACATTGCCGGCGTAAGCGGCACCTCCTCGTTCATTTCGCTGGAGGAGGTTATTGAGCGCGAGCCCTACCTGCTGCCGCTGCCTCGAAAAATTGAAAAAGAAAACGAGGAGGCGCAAAAGGCAGCCGTGGCGCGGAAAAAGAGGGCAAAGCCAAAAGCCAAAGCCGAAAAAGCGAAAAAGTCCCGCTCAAAAAAGCACGCCAAATCGAAAAAGGCGGACAAGCTGAAAAAAGCTCCACGAACGCCCGCCTCGCCCGCCAAACCCCAGAAGCCCGCCAAAGCGTAGGGGCAGCGCTTAAACCTGCCACCTGCAAATCCTGCCGGCTGCCCCGCTCCGCTCGCAATGGCGAAAAGCGTGTATCCATTAGCGTAAATTTA
>JAITQP010000278.1 GCA_031288885.1 Prevotellaceae bacterium
GCAAAATAATCACGTAATTCTTCTTTTGAACGAATTCTCGTCCCTTTACCTTGCCTTATTTCTTCCAGAGAGCGGTCTAATTTCGCAAAAAATTCCTCCTTGCTCATCAGCGTATCGTCATCCGGCGTATCGCTACTCGGTACGTAGCCGACATTGTACGGCTTTGGTTTTTTGTGTTGTGTTACTAACATGACCTGATATTTTGCACAAAGGTAGCGAAAAATTTGCCAGACGGCATGCTCTTTGGGGATTTTTGCGGAAATTTAGGCAGGAGCGAGGTAAAATTTTATGCCCAAATTAAATCCACAATAATGCTATCCGCCACAAACCAGCGGCTTTCGGGGACGGCAATCCTGTCGCCGTCAACGGTGATATTTTTACGTTCAATATGCTTACCTGCGCCGGCAAAAAAGTAGCTTGTCAACGTTTCATCAAAATTTTTCAGCAGATAATTTTTGCTTACGCCCCAAACGGTGCGCAACCCCGTGAACACGTACTCGTTGTAGCGGCTTTCGGCGCTCAGGTTTTCGAGCTCAAAGAACGCTGCATCCTCCTCCATGCCTTTGATGTACTGCGCGCAGCTCGCCACGTTGCTTTGCCGCTGCCCACCGCTGTAGGAGTGCGCCGCCGGCCCAATGCCAATGTAGGGTTGCTGCTGCCAGTACGCCGCGTTGTGCAGGGAAAAAAATCCCCTGCGGGCAAAGCTGGAGATTTCGTAGTGCACCAAGCCCTGCGCTGCGCTCATTTGGCAAAGCAAATCGTGCTGCATGGCCACCTCGTCCTCGTGCGGCAGGGGCAGCCGGTTTTTGCGCCGGAGCACGCCAAAGGGCGTTCGCTGTTCGACGGTGAGCGCGTACGCCGAAAGGTGCTGCACGCCCAGCGAAAAGGCGGTGTGGAGGTTGTAGCGCCAGCGCTCGCAGTCCATGTGGGGCAGGCCGTAGATGAGGTCGATGGAGATGTTATCAAACCCTGCGCTTTGCGCCAGCTGCACGCTGCGGATGGCCTGCCGCGCGCTGTGCCGCCGGTGGAGGCGCTGCAAATCGTCGTCAAAGAACGACTGTATGCCAATGCTGATGCGGTTTACGCCCATGCTGCGCAGGGCCTGCAGGTACTCGGGCGTAACGTCGTCGGGGTTGAGCTCCACCGTAAACTCCTCGGGCGGCGCAGCGCAGAACGTTGCTATCGCCTTTTGCGACAGCGCGGCGAGCATGTCCGGCGGCAGCAGCGAGGGCGTACCCCCGCCAACGTACAGGGTGAATTTTTGCGGCTCGGAGGGATTTTTTCCCACCTGCGCAAAATAATTTTTTCGCCGCTCCATTTCGTGCAGCATCGCCCAAACCGTTGGCTGTACAAGCGTTTGCGACGCCGTAGCGTAAAAATCGCAGTATCCGCACTTGGATTTGCAAAAAGGGATGTGCAAATAAATACCAATCATATTGCAAAATAAGCTACTTTTGTCGGATATTTGGTATTTAAAAATCGTAAAGAGGCCTATTTTGTATGGAGAATAATAAGGAAGAACCCCAAGTTTACCGCCCGCGGACGGGCAGCGCCGAGCGCAAGAAATCCGCTCCGGCTGCACCCCGCAGCGCCGAAACCCCAACCGACGGCGAGGAGCCGAAGCCGCGCGCGCGCAGGAGCGCCGAGGAGCCGCCCGTGAGCCGGACGGCAGCGCGGCAAAGCTTTTTCAAAAACCGCACGCCGCAAAGCGAGGCGCACGCCGACGACGACGGAGGCTACCGCGAAAAGCCGCGCCGCGCCGCGCGCCCTGCGCCGCGAGGCGAGGAGGAGAAGCCGCGCCGCCGCGCCGCCGGCAGAGACGCCGGAGAGGGGCGGCAAAAGGCGGCAGGGTTTGATAAGTTTTACAGGGAAAAGCCGCGCAGCGAGCGGCGCACCTACAGCCGCGACAGGGCGGACGAAGGCGGCTCGTATGCCCGCAAGCCCTATCGGGAGGAGGAGCCGCGCGGCTACCGTCGGGGAAAATCGTACGACGAGCGCAGCGAAAAGCCCCGCTACGGGAAGCCGTCCGGCGAACGCCGCAGCTACGGCAGCGATAAGCCCGAAAGACCCTACGCCCGCAAAGCCTACGGCGAACGGGAAGCCTACGGGTCGCGCAGCGTAAGGCCGCGCGCCGAGCGGAAGCCGGCGAGAGAAATTCAGGTCAAGGAGCCGAATATGCCGGTGCGCCTCAACAAGTTTATTGCCAACTCCGGCGTGTGCTCGCGCCGCGAAGCCGATGAGTACATCCAAAGGGGAGAAATTACCGTAAACGGGGAGGTGGTTACAACGCTGGGCGCAAAGGTGCTGCCCACCGACGAAATTTGCTGGAACGGAGACCGGCTCTCGGGCGAAAAGAAAATGTACATCCTGCTCAACAAGCCCAAGGGCTACGTGACCACCGTGGAAGACCCCCACGCCGACAAAACGGTGATGGAGCTCATTGCCGGCGCGTGCTCGGAGCGCGTGTATCCGGTGGGGCGGCTGGACAAAAATACCACCGGCGTGCTGCTCTTCACCAACGACGGCGAGCTGACCAAAACACTTACGCACCCCAGCTACAACAAGCGCAAGGTGTATCAGGTGAAGCTGGACAAAACCCTCAAAAAGCCCGACATGGATCAGCTCGTGGAGGGCGTGGAGCTCGAAGACGGCGTTGCCGCTGCCGACGAGGTGGGCTACACCAACATGGAGGATAAGTCCGAAGTAGGGTTGGAAATTCACTCGGGGCGCAACCGCGTGGTGCGGCGCATGTTTGAGGCGCTGGGCTACGAGGTTAAGAAGCTCGACCGCGTATACTTTGCGGGGCTTACCAAAAAGTCGCTGGAGCGCGGCCAGTGGCGTATCTTATCCCCAAAGGAGATAGGCATACTCAAAATGGGAGCGTACGAGTAGGCT
>JAITQP010000239.1 GCA_031288885.1 Prevotellaceae bacterium
CGGAGAAATCCCACGCGTTGACGCATGCCGCCTCCTTGTACCAGCCGAAAAACTCGTAGCTGGCTTTTATAGGGTCGGGCGAGGGCTTGCTCACCGTGTCGCCGTCCATTATAGCGCGACGGTAGCTCGTGTATTCGGTATTGTCGTTGAAGAACTTCACGGTGTAGCTGTTTTTCCATCGCGCCCAGAGCGAAATATTCCCCGTGCTGCCCGCCGGAATAGCGCTCACCTTGCTGCCGCCGGTTGCGTTGTCGTACCAGCCCGCAAACTTGCTGCCGATTTTTGCGGCGTTTCGCAGCACAATTACGCCGCTATCTGCCGTGTAGGTGGGCGGGTTGCTGTGCTCTGTGGCGGTTACGCCGTTGTAGGTGATGTTGTAGGGGATGGCGCTCCACTGCGCGTAGAGCGTGGTGTTGCCCGATACGCTATACAGGGTGGAAGCGGTGTACGCCGTTCCGCTGCCGTTGATTTGGGTATTCCAGCCGGTAAACGTGTAGCCCCTACGCGTGGGCGTAGGAAGGTGACATACCGCCACGCCGGAGTTAACCCCCTTGCTAACGGAATCCGGATGCACGTTGCCGCCGTTGCCGGCGAAGACAAGCGTGTACGCGCCGGTGATTTTTGCCCACCACTTGGCGTAGAGGTTGACATCTTTCGTTACAACGCTACCGGAGAAGTCCCACGCGTTGACGCACGCCTTCTCCTTGTACCAGCCTACAAAGTCGTTGTTAGCCTTTGTGGGGTCGGGCGAGGGCTTGCTCACCGTATCGCCGTCTACTATAGCGCGACGGTAGCTCATGTATTCGGAGGTGTCGTTGAGAAATCTCACGGTGTAGCTGTTTTTCCATCGCGCCCAGAGCGAAATATTCCCCGTGCTGCCCGCCGGAATAGCGCTCACCTTGCTGCCGCCGGTAGAAGCGTCGTACCAGCCCGCAAACTTGCTGCCGGTTTTTGTGGCGTTTCGCAGCACAATTACGCCGCTATCTGCCGTGTAGGTGGGCGGGTTGCTGTGCTCCGTGGCGGTCACGCCGTTGTAGGTGATGTTGTAGGGGATGGCGCTCCACTGCGCGTAGAGCGTGGTGTTGCCCGATACGCTATACGGGGTGGAAGCGGTGTACGCCGTTCCGCTGCCGTTGGCTTGGGTGTTCCAGCCGCTAAACGTGTAGCCTTTGCGCGTAGGCGTGGGAAGCTGGCCTACCGTTACACCATTGGTAACCTCCTTGCTTGTGGAGTCCGAGTGCACACTACCGCCGTTGCCAACGAAAATGAGCGTATAGCGCTGTGCGTTCGCGCCGCCGCCGCCGCCACCACTGCCACTAACATCCCACTTAGCGTAAAGCGTCATAGTTTGCGCCACCTTGTCTGCGCCGAAATTCCAAACGTTGACGTGCGCAGCCTCCTTGTACCACCCCACAAGCGTATGACCCGCTTTGGTGGGGTTGGCGGGGCGCAAAAATGGCTTTCCGACCTCCACCGTGCGCGGGTCAACGGCGCTGCCGCCGTTGGAGTTAAAGGTGATGGTGCAGGTGGGCTTGCTGTTGTTAATCCACTGCGCGTAGAGCGTCATGCTGCCCGTGACCACATCGGTGGAGAAGTTCCAGTAGGTGGTGCATCCTACTTCCCTGTACCATCCTCCAAACGTGTAGTCCGCTTTAGTAGGGTTGGCGGGAGGTGGAATGGTAGCGCTGGGTTTTGCCGTCTGCGTAGCTACGGCGCTGCCGCCTCGGCTGCTAAACGTTACGCTGTACATGGTGGCGTCCCACTTGGCGTAGAGCGTGGTGGGCTGCGTCACCTTGTCTGCGTTAAAATCCCAGACGTTGGTGCACGTATCCTCCTTGTACCAGCCCGCAAACGTGTAGCCCGCTCGGACGGGGTTGCTGGGGCGCGACGCTTTACCGGCGTGAGGTATCTCCTGAGGGGTAACGTTGCTGCCGCCTCGGCTGTTAAAGGAGACGGCGTACTTGTTTACCTCCCACTTGGCGTAGATGTTGGTGGACTGCGCTATCTTGTTTAAGCCGAAGTCCCATGTGTTGGCGCACGTAGCCTCCTTATACCATCCGGCAAACGTGTAGCCCGTTTGGGTGGGGTCGGGAGCAGGCTTGCTCGCCAGCTCGTAATCCAGCACCTCCTGAGCGTTAGCCACAGTATCGCCGCCGGCGTTAATAAAGCAAACTTTGTGGCTTGGGAGAGGTAGCTGTGGGACAAAGCTCGACCACACAGGCTTGCTGCCGTATGCAGGCAGCGACGTTGAGCGTACGTACAGCGTGCACGCGCTTAGGTTCACGTCGTCAAAAACGGACTTCCCGTTGATGTCCTGCGGCTCAGCGCTGTAGGCGACAACCATGTGCAAGCCGCTGCACCCCTTAAACGCCTCGCTGCCGATGGACAGCAGGCTCTTGGGAAGCCTCACCTCCTCAAGGCTGCTCTTGGAGAAGAATGCTTTAGGCGGCAGCTCGTTGGCAGCGTAGGAGGCGCTGCCGCTCAGCGTGCCCGCAACGCCCGTGTAGGCCTCGATGGTTGCCTCGCTCAGGTCGAGCACGCGCAGGTGCGGCATGTTATCGCGTATGAACCTCACGTCGCGCGCGTCGATAACGCCCGTAACCGTAAGGTGGACGGCGAACTCAGCGTTGGGGATACTCCACAGCTTGCCCGCCGTGGTGGGGCGGCAGGCAATTCTGACGCCAAAGAAGGCGGTGAGCGCTGTGTCCCGCGTCAGCTTAAAGGATAGCACGGCTTTCTTCTCCACCATTACTCCGTTGCTCATCCAGCCCATAAATATGCCGCCAGCGGTGGCGGTGGCCGTCAGGCTTACGTTAGTGTTGTTCGCATACATACCGGTCTCCGTGCCTGACACGCTACCCAGCGCCGTGCTGTTTACGCTTACAGTCAGCTGTAGCCCCGCGCCAGTCTTGGTAACAAATTCTTTCCACACAGCGCTGTTCTTATACGTAGCTAACGCCGAGGAGGGTACCGTCAGGGTCATGGTTTTTACCGTAGCAAGGTCGGTAAAAACATTTTCAGAGATGCTTTGCGGCGTCAGCCTATGGTTGACTACGGAGGTCAACCCTTTGCAGCCGGAAAAAGCATAGCCGCCGATAGCTGTTAGCGATGCGGGAAAGGTCAGCGTGCCTGTCAATCTGCTGCACTTGTAAAAAGCGTAGTTGCCGATGGTTGTTACCTCTGCAGGAAGGGTCAGCGTGCCCGTCAACCCGCTGCAACCGGAAAAAGCGTAGTTGCCGATGGTTGTTACCCCTTCAGGAAGGGTCAGCGGGCCTGTCAACCCGCTGCAATTGCAAAAAGCATTGAGGCCAATGGAGGTAATACTGCTCGGAAGCGCTACCGAAGTGAGAGAGATTTTAGACTCAAACGAGCCCCTCGGCATTTCGTTATTGGGGTAGGCTATGAGGGAGTTGTATGTTCCTTCGCTGCCCGTGTAGGCAACAACGGTAGCGCCGCTCAAGTCCAATTTCTTGAGGAGCAGCATGTCGTTGCGCATAAACCTTACGTCGCGCGCGTCTATCGTGCCCGTGAGCGTGAGGTGGGTTACGTCTGTAATGCCCTCAACGTTCTTCAGCTCGCCGGCGCTAATGCTTACGTTGAGCGTTTTGGGCATGCTGCTAAAGACGGCGGTGACGGTGGTATCCTGCGTAAGCTTAACGGCAAGAGGGTTGACCTCTACGAGCTGCGCTGCCGCGCCCGCTGAGCTTGCCCAGCTACCCACCAGCCAGCCCTCAAAGCGGTAGCCCGTGGCGGCGACAGCGGTTAGGGTCTTGATGGTGTTGGACGGGTACAGGCCGGAGGTGGAGCTCACGCCGGTAACGCTACCTGACCCCTTTACGTCCACCTCCAGCAGCACGCCGATGAGGCCGGACGCGAATTTAAAACCTTTCCACACGGTAGCTTTTTTGTACGTAGCTAACGCCGCATTGGGCACCGTCAGGCTCTTGCTGCCTACGTTGTCAAAAACATTAGCATCGATGCTTTGCGGCGTCAGCCTGTAGCTGGTTACGGAGAGCATCTTGCTGCAATTGTAAAAAGCGCCGCTTTCGATGGTCGTTAGCGATGCAGGAAGGGTTAGCGCCGTCAACCCGCTGCAATTCTCAAAAGCGTAGTTGCCGATAGACGTTACCCCCGCGGGAATGGTCAGCTCGCCCGTCAACCCGCTGCAATCCAAAAACGCGGCGTAGCTGATAACCTTTACCCCCGCGGAAATGGCAATGGACGTCAGCTTTATGCAGCTCGTAAAAGCGTTTTCGCTGATGGACGTTACCCCCGCGGGAATGGTCAGCTCGCCCGTCAGCTCGTGGCAATCCGCAAAAGCGTATTCACCGATAGACGCTACTGATGCGGGAAGTACCAGCGTGCCCGACAAGCGGTTGCATTTGTAAAAAGCATGGCTGCCGATATTCACCACCCCCTCGGAAAGAGCTAACGTCGTCAACCCGCTATTCTCAAAAGCGTTATCACCAATAGAGGTGGTGCTACTCGGGAGCGTTACCGAAGCAAGGGTAGTGTTCTCGTAAAACGACGCCTTCGGCATTTCGTTAGCGGGGTAGTATTCGTTAACGGAGTAAATTCCAGTAAGTATTGTTCCGCCACTGCCTTTGTAGGCAGCAATGGTAACACCGCTCAAGTCCAGCTCCTTGAGAAACGGCATGTTGTCGCGCATAAATTTTACGTCGCGCGCATCTATCGTGCCCGTGAGCGTGAGGTGCGTTACGCTGATAATATCCTCAACGGCGCTAAGCTTGCCGGCGCTAACGCTTACGCTGAGCGCCTTGGTAAAGACGGCGGTGAGGCTGGTATCTCGCGTAAGCGTAAAGGACAGGGGGTTGGTTTTGATAAGCTTGTCGGTCGCTACGCCTGCGGCGGTCGAAGCTACGCTCCAGCCCAAAAAGGTGCAGCCTGCGGCAGCCGTAGCGGTCAGCTGCACCGCTTTTCCGGCGGTGTACAGCCCGTAGGCCGTCCCCTCAACGCTGCCACCACCGCTTGTTCCGACGTGCAGCAGCGTGCCGCCGCCCGCTACGCTGGCAAAGCTTTGCCACACGGCAGCTTTCTTGTATGCAGCCACCGCCGAGGTGGGCACCCTCAGGCTCATCTTTGCTGCCGCTGCAGCATTGGTAAAAACTGAGGCGGCAATGTTTTGCGGGGTCAGGCTACAGCTGACAACGGAAGTAAACCTGCAGCCGGAAAAAGCGGAGCTGCCGATAGACGTTACCGCCGCCGGAATAGTCAGCGTGCCCACCAGCTCTCTGCATGAGGTAGCAGCCTGCTCGCTGATAGACGTTACCGACGCCGGAATGGTTAGCGAGCTGGTTTTCCCCGAGGAGCACTGTATTAGCTTCGTTTTTTGCTTATCTAATAGCATGCTGTCTACGGAAGTATAGGCCGTGTTGGCAGCATCAACCGTGATCAAGCGCAACATTGGGCAAGAGTTAAAAGCTTTCTCTCCAATAACTTTCACCGACGCAGGAATGGTCACCGACTTCAACGGGTAACATCTGGAAAAAGCGGATATGCCTATTGATTCCAGCAACGAGGGGGCAGCAAAGTCAAGGCTGGTCAGGGCTTCACAACTTTCAAAAGCGCTGGCGCCGATACTCCTCACTGACGCTGGAATGGTAATCGACGTCAACAAGAGGCAATTGCGAAAAGTCATATCGCTGATAGCCTCCAGCGATGAGGGTGCGGCAAAGGTAAGGGTGGCCAGCTTTATACATTGTGAAAAAGCGCTGACGCCTATGGTAGCTACCGATGCAGGAATAGCTACCGGCTTTGAGCTCACAAAGAAGCATCCGGTAAAAGCGGCTGAGCCGATAGCCTCCAGCGACTAGGGGGCAGCAAACGTAAGCTCGGACAAGTTTTTACAGCCTGAAAAAGCGGACTCGCCAATAGCTATCACCGACGCAGGAATGGTCACCGACGCCAGCTTCGTGGAGCAGCCGCTAAACGCGCTCTCGCCAATAACCTCCAGCGACGAGGATGCAGAAAAGTCAATGCCGGTCAAGCTGGTACAGCTTAAAAAGGCCTCGTTAGCGATGGTAACCACCGACGAGGAAATCTTCACCGACTCCAGCCTTGTGAAGTCCTTAAAAGCGCAGCTGCCAACATGCGTCACCCCCTCCTCTATGTCCACTACCTTGATGCTGTCCTTAAGTGACCACCATGGTGGCGATGGTAAATCTTTGATTTCTACGCCATTGCTACGGTAGCTAACGTAATTTGCCATCTCACCCTCTCCTCTAACGGTGAGGGTGAGGTTGCTGCCGCTGCCGGTGAGCGTCCACACGCAGTCGCCGGTCATGCCCTCGGCAATGGTTTGCGCGCCGGCAGCTTTGCCCACAAAAAGAGCAATGCTCACAAGCGCGAAGTATAAAAAGTATAAGGGTTTTATCATTAATCTCATGATTATTTTACTATTTGTTAAATGATATTTTGTGGAAAAAAAGCTTTTGCCCCACAAAATCCACGCCATCCTGCCGTCCCCTTAGCAGCTTCCCAATGGAGGCAATTTTTTATTACCCTAATACGAACAGTAATTCTTCCTGTCAAGGTAAAAAAACGCCCCCATGCAAACAGCATGGTGCAGAAATCGCTGAAATTTGAAAGTTAATTTTGAAATTTACGTGCGCACGGAGCTTCGTAGCTCGCTGATAGGTGTAAATGCGCGTGCGCGCGTGCTTAAGTATGTGTAAGTATGCGGAAGTATATGTGTATATGTATATATCATGTTCGCTGAGAATTTAAAGATTATGGCAATATTTAGCCTGCTTTTAGTGGTCATTTACTCGCCATAAATGCTGACGAGCAAAAATCAAAAGTAAAGATATGGAAAAGTTTCCAACAACCAAACTTTACCATGAGTTTTTTAAATAATTTATGAAGTCTGATGAAATATTCCGTGCTTAGAGGTATCGTTACCACAACATCGCTTCTGATTCTTTACCCCGATTTGGACAATTGAAATAATTATTTGTACATTTGCAGCTGGAAATATATAAAAAATTTGTGCCTATGACATATACAGCGCGGTAATGCGCGCATACTTTTAAAACATACTTGAGAAGCATTGAGCTTTTATTCTTCGATATCTGAAAATCTGTCAATTTGATGATAATTCAATGAAGGATAAGTTGCAATGTTCACGTTTGCGCGTGAACTTGACTTATTCCTATTGAATTTGGTTATGACAGATACCACAGATATCGGGAAACAGTTGAGTTTCACGCTTTTTTTATGTCCCTACGTGGACGCCCACCACCATCAACGGGCAGAGGAGCAGAAACCTCTTAAAACAACGGGCGGACTACTTCCCACGAAAAGCCTTTAGAGTAGAGGGAAAGTAAATCTATTTATCACTTAAAAAACAAAAAAGATGAAACAGAATTACAAGATTTCTTTGTGTGCTTTGCTGCTCGCTGGGGCAGTGAGCACGATGAACGCCGGAGCGCAAGGCTCCGGCAAGCCCACGCTGGCCGGATTTGTGGTGGGCAACATGGACAACACGCTGGTCAGTCCGGTAGCTGCGCAGCTGGGCGCAAACCTCACCTCCGGCGGGCAATACGCGCTCACCTCCGTGGGCACAAGCAGTAAGCTCACGGAGCTACAGAGCGCGTACAACGCTGGCGGCGGTAGCAGCATAGACCGAAGCGCGCTCGCCGAGTGGGGTCGCACCAACGGCGTAGTTACGATATGCTTGGTAGTGGATGATGTAAAAGGGAACGACCACATGTTTTCCGCGCAGCTTATTGATGCCAAAGACAGCAAGCTCTCCGGCAAAGGTCACTACATTCGTACCGGCGTGGGCAGCGGCGACCTGACGCGGGTATCTTTAACATTGGCAAAGCAACTGGAGGGACCAGAGCGCAGGCACGTTGCTGCTGCCCCTGCGCACAGCTACCCTGTGGAGCTGGATATTGAAATGGTGTTTGTGGAGGGAGGTACGTTCACGATGGGGTGTACCCCTGATCAGGGCAGTGCTTGCGACCCAACTGCTGATGTTGACTATCCCCACAACGTGACGATAAGTAGTTTTAGTATAGGGAAGTATGAGATAACTCAGGCGCAGTGGATAACGGTGATGAAAGGTCACGAGACCCTTGCCAACCCGAGCAGGTGGAAGGATGATGATCAACTGCCAGTTGAGAGCGTGAGTTGGCTTGACATCGACACAGTTTTTCTGCCACGGCTGAACGCGCTTACGGGAAAGAATTATCGATTGCCGACAGAGGCGGAATGGGAGTATGCAGCGCGCGGGTGCAAGGGCGACGGAAACGGTGGCACAGCAACGTGCGAAAACCTTATGTACAGCGGGAGCAACTACGTTGATGAAGTAGGGTGGCATGCTGGCAACTCCGGTAATTGTACCCATATTGTTGGACAGAAGAAGCCGAATAAACTTGGAATTTACGACATGTCAGGTAACGTATGGGAGTGGTGCCGGGACTGGGGTAGCGAAACCTATTATAAGACCTCTCCTGTGAATAACCCTGAGAACACTGTCCCTTCTACACCAAACCCTAGCCGTGTGATGCGCGGCGGCCCATGGCTCCACGTAGCGATCCACGCCCGCACCGCTGTCCGCAACGCCACCTATCCATACTCTCGCCTCAATACCAATGGTCTCCGTGTGGCTTTGCCTGCGCAGTAACTTTTCCACGAGTGGAGATGTTTTTCAGTAAAATAAAAAAGAGGCTGCTTAACTTGAAGCAGCCTCTTTCTTTATGCTGATGTGGCTAACCTAAGCTTCCAACTTTTTCATCTCCATTCTGCACCCCACGTTTTTGCCGGAAAAAGCAATGGCCAAAAGGAGCACCTTGCCGGTGTAGCGGTTGTAGTACCTGCGCTCGTGGATTTGCTTCATGGCGTCCTTGAGCAGCGCTTTCACCTTCCTTTTGGCGTGGTATTTTATTTCGGCAACAACGGTTAAGCCGGATTGCTCCCAAACGGCGTCCGCGTTTCCCCGATTATTTGGTCGCTCACCCTGAATGTTGAAGCCAATCAGCCGCATCCATATCAGCATCATGGTGTGGTAGTAGGCTTCGGTGGGAATGTGCAGCTGGTGCGGCACGGTGGCCACCATCGCCTCAAGGCTGCCGGCAAATCCCGCCTCGTCGCCCCCGTTGATTTGCTGCACCATGGTTATACGCAGGTTGTCCACCTGCACCATGGAGTATTTTCCGTAGGCTTGCAGCAGGTGCTCCATGAACGCTTGCTTGACCTCCGAGTTGGGAAAGCCGAGGATATAGCGAGGCTGCTTGTCATATAGCTCTATCCGCTTAATGGTCAGGTAGCCGGTTTGAAACAGCAGGGGCTCTTCCTCGATGTCCGGCGGGTTGTACCCATTAAATATGCTTGCGCTAACGGCGAGCGGCTCCAGCACCTCATCTGTTTTATTTCGCCGCCGTATCATCTCTATCAGAAAAGTAGGCGTGCCCGAGCGGAACCAGTGTCCCACAAAAATTTACTCGGAAAAAAACATCAGGGTTGAAAATGGGTTGTACACCCGCGATTCGCCGTCCCACGAGTAGCCGTAGTACCAGTAGCGGATTGTCTCCAGCAGCTCCTCTTTTGTCATTTTTAGCCGTTGCGCGGTGGCGTCAATGTACTCAGGAAAGCAGCTTTCCAGCTCCGCCTGCGTGTAGCCGCATACGGAGGCGTACTGCTCGTGCATGGTAATATCTTGAAGGTTGTTGAGCGCCGAGAAAACGGACAACCCTGAAAATTTTGACACGCCGGTGAGGAAGAGAAACTTCAGGTGCTCGTCCGAGCCTTTCATCACTTGGTAAAAATCGTGCACCGCTCTCCGAATAACGTCCAAATCCTCGTCAAACAGGTGGCTCGTAATCGGCTTGTCGTACTCGTCAATCAGTACAACAACTTTTCTGCCTGTTTTTTCGTGCAGCTTTCGCATCAACTCACGAAAGCAATCCGGCGCAGAGGTAGCCGTCAACGTAATTTGGTAATTTTCAGCATTTTCTTTCAAATAGCCAACCATGCTGACTTTCATTTCCTCCGGCGTGGCATGGTTTATCAGCGTCCAGTCTATCCTGATTACGGGCTCTTGCTGCGACCAGTCCCACTTGTCGTAGATGTACAGCCCCTCAAACAGCTCCTTTTTACCTTTAAAAACTGCCTCCATCGTGCTTAGGAGCAAGGATTTCCCAAACCGGCGCGGGCGCGAAAGGAAGTAAATTCTTCCGGACGTAAGCATCTGGTAAATGCTTTTTGTTTTATCTACGTACAAACAGTCTGTGCTGCGCAGCACCTCAAACGACTGTGTACCTATCGGTAAATTCTTCATGGCTAACGAATTTTTTCCAAAGGTACAATTTTTTTGAATATTTACGAGCAGCTGAAGCTCCAACAAAGCTATCCGTGTTGCATTTCTGCGCCAATATTGTACCTTTGCAGGTAAAACATATACTCTCTTTAGGTTATGAAAATCCTTTTTATTGGCGGAACGGGCACTATTAGCGCAGACATTTCCCGCGCGCTGCTGGCCGAGGGGCACGAGCTGTACCTTATCAACCGCGGAAACAGCAACAGTTGCCTCCCCAAAGGCGCAACTCCGCTGGTGGCGGACGTTAACGACGAGCAAAAAGTTGCCGGACTAATCAAAGATTTAAGCTTTGACGCTGTTGCTGATTTTATAGCGTTTGCTCCGGAGCATTTGGAGCGCGATTACCGGCTGTTTAAGGGCAAAACGAAGCAGTTTATTTTTATCAGCTCCGCGTCGGCGTACCAAAAGCCGCTGTCGGGCTACCGGATAACGGAGGGGACGCCGCTGGCCAACCCGCTCTGGGAGTATTCGCGCGGCAAGATTGCCTGCGAGGATTACCTGATGCAGCGGTACCGCAGCGAGGGATTTCCGGTAACCATTGTGCGCCCGAGCCACACCTACAGCGAGCGCTCCGTGCCGCTTGGGGTGCACGGCGCAAGGGGCAGCTGGCAGGTGCTAAAAAGAATGCTGGAGAAAAAGCCCGTAATTATCCATGGCGACGGCGCCTCGCTCTGGACAATGACCGATAGCCGCGATTTTGCGCGAGCATTCGTCGGCTTGCTGGGCAATGTCCACGCCATTGGGGAGGCGGTGCAGATAACCTCCGACGAAACGCTCACGTGGAACCAGATTTACGAGTGCATTGCGCGCGCGCTGAACGTCCCCCTGCGCGCCGTGCACGTGTCGTCGGAGATGCTTGCCGCGTGCAGCGATTACGATTTTACCGGCGGGCTGCTTGGCGACAAGGCAAACTCCGTTGTGTTTGACAACGCTAAGCTAAAGCGCCTTGTGCCTGACTTTACGGCAAACATTCGCTTTGACCAAGGGATTAAGAGGACTGTTGACTACGTCCTTGCGCACAAGGAATGCCAGCAACCCGATGAGGAGTTTGACGCATGGTGCGATAGGGTTATTGCTGCGGTGGGCAGGGCTATAGCGGAAGTTAGGAACTGCTAACGCCTCAGTTGTTTTCCACCGTAATTTCCACCCTTCTGTTTTTTGCCCTGTTTTGCTCGGTGGTGTTGGGAACTAAGGGGTCGCTATACCCGTGCGCCCCTACGCTTATGCGTCGGGCGCTTATCCCCAGCTGCTGGAGGTAGCTGGAGGCAGCGTTGGCGCGGTTTTGGCTGAGGCGCATGTTAACCAGCGAGCTGCTTTTGTCGCAGGTATGCCCCGTGAGGGTGGCGCGGGCGTTTTTGTTGCGCTTCAGGATGGCGGCAACCCGCTCCAGCTCTTTCCTCGCCGCGGAGCTTAGCTCGTACGAGGCGTACTGAAAAAAGACATTGCTGTTGTCCAAAACGCCGGAGTTGTCGGCGTCATCATCATACTCGTCGTCTTCGTCGTCGGCATACGCGCGCTTTTCTTTTGCCGATGGGCGCTTACCGCCCTTACCTTTGCCGGCGCCTGCATCATCATACTCGCCATCTTCGCCGGCGGACGCGCGCTTTGCCTTTGCCGATTGGCGCTTACCGCTCTTACCCTTACCAGCGCCTGCATCATCGGCGTCTTCGGGCTCGGTGGGCGCAGGCGCTTTTTTTTCCTCTGCCATGGGAAATTCTTCAGGCGGCTTGGGCGTAGGTGTTCTGGAAACTTCCTTTTCTGTGGCGCACGCTCCCAATAGCGCCAACGCAACCCAAAAGGCTGAGGCTGAGAATATGCGGAAAAAAGCAGCAAACATAGAAACCGGAAATTGAGGTTAAACGGGCGCTTTACGTAGATGAAAATTCGATTTTTATGCCCAAGTGCAAATGTACGAAACAAACTTGAATACACCTAATAATTTTACCATTTCGGAATTTGGTCGCCGGAGCCGGTTGCTATATTGCTGGCAAGCAGGCGTAAATATCTTTTCGAGGGAAATATCTTAATTCGTTTATAAATAAATTTTTTCAAAGTGTTGCAATAATGATTTTTTATGCTACTTTTGCACCCAACTAATTTCTATCGGAGGACTTCTCTAAAGAAATACAACATTCTCAAAACCTGCTATATATATCGACTAATATCAGGTGCGAGAATAAAGGTCTTTTTTTGTTTTTGCGGGTTGTAAGCCTGTTTTTTGAACTATAAATTAAAATGAAAAACCTTTACTCACGCTGCTTCCTCTTGAAAGGTAAGTTTATGCTGACCGTGTACAGGAATGTTGTACTATGCTCCCTTTTGGCGAGCATAGCGGTGCGCTTTAACATCTGACAAGCCGCCTAAAACATCAGTATTGCTATTATGGTATAAAAAAATATGCCTCCGGCGTGGAGGCGTATTGTTGAGCGGTTGCCTCGCGCGTATGCCGAAGGTAGCCATAAGTTATTATTCACCAATTTATATTTTATGAGCTGAAAATGAAAAACCAAACCATTAGTCCAATTGCTGTGGGTACAGAAAAAGAGCTGCAAGGAGTTGCGTTGGGAGCAGGCGTACAGGTTTTATCTGGAGGAGGGGCAAAAGGCGTTACGCTGGGATGCCGTATTCCCAAAGATTACTTTGAGACGCAGGGAAAGGGGGAAAGTGACATCGCCGTGCACGCGGGGTCGTACCATCTCGCCCTAAAGGACGCCAATATTGAGAAATACAACATTATGACATACTCTTCCATACTTCCCGGGATAGCTACCTTAGTGCCGCAGCCTGCGGATATGGTGCACGGATGCGTAGTAGAGTCTATTATGAGCACCTGCACGGTGGGCAAGGGAGAAAGGGGAACGGCCGGTATTATCTACGGCTGGCTCTACAACCGCAAAACCAACGAAAAATACGGCGGGCTGGTGTGCGAAAACTACGGAGACTACTCTCCGGAGGACTTGCAGGCGCTGCTGCGCTCAAGCCTCAACGAGCTATACGTCAACGGATTTGAGGAGGACTACAGGTTGGAGGACATCAAGTACCTCCACGAAACCATTACGCCGCAAAAAAAGTACGGAACGGCGCTCGTATCGCTCTGCTTTGTATCGTACTACCACCCTATTTTGGGCTAATTTTGAGATTTTGGGACAGACTAATTTTTAAAAACACGCATGTTAGAAAAAGACAAAGAACAGCTACTCAACGAAGTAGTAAAACATATAGATATAAAGAAAATAAATAGTACTGAAATTATTGACGCCATGCGCAGCATGTCATTTGCCTCGCGCGAAACCGCCCGCGCCGCCGATATTCTCCAGATGATGGTGAGCGACGCGTCGTGCAGCAACATCCTTACGCTTGCCGGCAGCACCAGCGCAGGCGGGTGTATGCAGGTGTACGTCGATATGGTGCAGTGCAACATGGTAGATGCCGTGGTGTCAACCGGAGCCTCCATCATCGACATGGACTTCTTTGAGGCGCTCGGCTACAAGCACTACAAGGGGACGCAGCACGTGGACGACGCAAAGCTGCGCAGCCTCTACATCGACCGCATTTACGATACCTACATCGACGAGGAGGAGCTGCAGGCGTGCGACGCCGCTATTAAGGCAATAGCCGATACGCTGGCGCCGCGCCCGTACTCATCGCGCGAATTTATTGGCGAAATAGGCCGCTGGCTTACCCAACACGCAAAGAAAAAGGAATCGCTCATACAAACCTGCTACGAAAAGGGCGTGCCCATTTTTGTTCCGGCGTTCTCCGATTGCAGCGCGGGCTTTGGGCTGGTGATGCATCAGGCGGAGCGGATAAAGAACGGTCAGCCCTACGTTACCATTGACTCCGTGGCGGATTTTCGCGAGCTAACGGACGTTAAGGTTGCCGCAGGAACCACGGGGCTGTTCATGGTGGGCGGCGGTGTGCCCAAAAATTTTGCGCAGGACACGGTGGTTTGCGCCGAATGCTTGGGAAAGAATGTGCCCATGCACAAGTACGCCGTTCAAATCACCGTAGCCGACGTGCGCGACGGCGCCTGCTCCAGCTCTACGCTGAAGGAGGCCAGCAGCTGGGGAAAGGTGAATACCGTGCACGAGCAAATGGTGTACGCCGAAGCCACCACGGTGGCGCCGCTCATAGCCAGCTACGCCTACCATAAGGGCGACTGGAAAAAGCGGGCGCCCAAAAGCTACGCTAAGCTGTTTGCTGCCAAATAACACAAAAATGCTAAATATAAAATAATACTTGCAGCCACAGTGAATTTGCTTGTTGGGTTGTGAGGTGGAAGCAAATATTTTTTGCAAGAATTTTTTATCTACAAAAAAATATCTACATTTGGCAAATTTTACTTTTGTCAAATTTATACACCACTATCCCATGAACTGGAAATTTATAAACCTCGCAGCCATTGTAGCCATGGGCGTATGCTCATGCGGCGGCAACAAAACAAGTAGCAAAATGGAAATTACGAAAGCGCCTTTCGGCACGCACGACGGTCAGCAAGTTGACCTCTACACCCTCGCCAACGGACAGGGGGTAAAGCTAAAAATCGCCACCTACGGCGGCACTATTACGGAGCTGTGGACGCCCGACAGGGAGGGCGTGGCAGGCAACATCACGCTCGGCTTTCCGTCGCTCGACGGCTACCGCAGCGAGGCGTTCCTGAAGTCGGGGCCTTACTTTGGCGCGCTGGTTGGCCGCTACGGCAACCGTATCGGCAGCGCAAAGTTCACGCTCGGCGGCGTGGAGTACACGCTTGCCGCCAACAACGGCGCAAACCACCTGCACGGCGGCATCAAAGGTTTTGACAAGGCGGTGTGGAGCGCAGAGGAGCTGCGCGAAAAAGACGCGGTGGGGCTCAAGCTGACCTACCTGAGCAAGGATGGCGAGGAAGGCTACCCGGGAAACCTAAACGTGGAGGTTACCTACCTGCTGACCAAAGACAACGAGCTAAAAATAGGCTACAAGGCGACCACCGATAAGCTCACGCACTGCAACCTTACCAACCACGCCTACTTTAACCTCTCGGCAGGCAAAGCGCCCGATGTGCTGGGGCACCAGCTCACCATTCTGGCGGATAAGTACACGGCTGTTGACGCCGGACTAATTCCCACGGGGCTGGTGGAAGTTGCCGGCACGCCCTTTGACTTCCTCACGCCTCACGCCATTGGCGAGCGCATTGAGGACGACAACGAGCAGCTGAAAAACGGCAGCGGATACGACCACAACTTTGTGCTCAACGCCGGCGGCGGCGAGCTCAGCTTGGCGGCAGTGGCGTACGAGCCTACCAGCGGGCGCACCCTTGAGGTATACACCACGGAGCCGGGCGTGCAATTCTACTCCGGCAACTTTCTGGACGGCTCGCTCGTTGGCGTTGACGATGTGCAGTACGTAAGGCGCTCCGGCTTTTGCCTCGAAACGCAACACTTTCCCGACACCCCCAACCAACCTGCCTTTCCCACCACGGAGCTGAAGTCCGGAGAGGTTTATGAAAGCCAAACGATATTCAAGTTTACTACTAAATAATCAA
>JAITQP010000004.1 GCA_031288885.1 Prevotellaceae bacterium
TATGAAGTAACTCGTGCGCAGTGGAAGGCCGTTATGAAAGGTCATGCTCTTGAGAATGTGGGCAAATATACAGATGATGACCAGCTACCCATTGAGTCAGCTTCCTATGACGACATTACCGGTACGGATGGATTTCTTGAGCGGTTGAACGCGCAGACGGGCAAGAACTACCGCTTACCAACGGAGGCAGAGTGGGAGTATGCGGCGCGCGGCGGCAAGCATAAAAGCCCATACATGTACAGTGGTAGCAACAACGTTGACGAGGTTGCGTGGTATGAAGGTAACTCGGGTGGCAAAAATCACGTAGTAGGTGGAAAAAAGCCCAATACATTAGGTATTTATGACATGTCTGGTAATTCTGCTGAGCTCTGTTCGGACTGGTGGAGCATCGCCACCTATTATAGCGCCTCGAATGGGGCTGTTGACCCTAAAGGGCCTGACAATGGCTCTCAGCGTGTGGTTCATGGAGGTAATCAAGGTGATGTGGCGATTGGAGGGTCAGGGTATCATCCGCGCGTTTCTTCCCGCCGCGGTGTTGACCCCAGCACCCGCAACACTTGGGTTGGTTTCCGCGTAGCGTTGCCTGCGCAGTAGTTTTTCCTGATATCGCTCCAGCGTTTTACACCAAAAAAGAATTTTCTCAAGCGAGAAAATTCTTTTTTGGTTGTAAAAATATCATTGCAAGCTATGCGCACGCCTTGCACCGTTGCGAGCGGAGCGAAGCGTGCGCCGTCGCAGCAACGTCATTCTTAACTCTTAGTTTTTAACTCCAAAAAAGCACTCATCCACCTCTCCGCTCTGGTTTTTGGTTGCCCTTACTTCAAAGTTAAACCTTGCGGCGTCGCTGGGCGCAACAACGTCCAGCGTGAATAGCGTCCAATCCGAAGCGGCGGCGAGCGTGTTGTCCGGTTGAAGCAGGCTGCCGGCATCGGGTTTGATGGTGCTGCCGTCCTCCTTCAAAAAGTTAGCCCAGAGCCTTATCCCTTGGTTGTCGGCGCCCTTCGTATTGTTTTTGTACCAAAACGAAACGGTATAGGTGGCTCCCGCCACAACGCCCAAAACGGTTTGCTTCAAATCGCACCTGCCGTTTGCGTTGGCAGCAAGCTTTACGGCAAAGCTGCCCGCCTTTGCCCCTGCTGCGATTTTTTCAACAGGGTTGTTGTTAACGCCGCTGCCAGCTGACCAGCCCGTTGGCGTTGCCTCGGTGAACTCCTCAAACCCTCCGTTGAGCAGCAGGTTTGAGCCGATGGCAGGCGCTTCGATTACCGTAATGGTAAATGTCTGGGTTACCGCTTCGCCTCCGTTGGTAGCGGTTACGTCAAGCTCATACTTGCCGGCGGCGGGAGGCGTTCCGGTAAGCATTCTGCCGGCGAGCGTGAGCCAATCCGGCAGGTTGCTGCACGATACGGCGGTCTCCCCCGTCAGGTTTTTTTCCTCCAAGGCAAACGTATGGCTAAGCTCATCCCCCACAATAACCGAGAGCGAGGCCGCTGAGGTGAACTTCAGCACGGGAACGCTGGGAGCGCCGCTCCCAAACACAAAGTTGTCTACCTGATAGGTGGTGGAGTTGCCGGTGCCGCTATTCCCCCTATAGTAGAAGCCCACGTACTTCACCCCGCTGTAGCCCGAGAGGTCTATGCTGCCCGAGGAGGCAAAGGCGCCGTAGCTGCTTGGCGGTATGCTGACCGGCTCGCTCCACGCCAGCTTTGTTTTGTTGGCCGCGAGGGGGTTGCTGCCGTCCATGGCGTACACCTCAAAAACCGTGCTGCTGTTGTAGTAGCCTGCCGACACGTCGAACGAAAAGCTTTTTACGGCGGCGGCGCTCACGTCCAGCGCCGGCGAGATGAGCCAGAACTCCTGCACGCTGCTTTCCTTAATGGCGTTGCGGTGCGCCGAAAGGTGCACGTACTTATTGCCGTTAAACAGGCGCACGTCGGGCTCCAGCGTTCCCTGCACCCTTAGCCCTTTCCAGCCCTTGCTGTCGGGCTGAGCGCTCATGTAGGCGTCGCCTGTGCCCTCCTTAAAGGATTCGAAATCTTCGCTGAGGGCTGCAACGCCGGTATCGTCGCCGCCTGCATCGCCGCCTGCGTCGCCCAGCGTCACGTTGTCTATGCGGAAGGTGGTGGAGTTATCCGCGCCCCCCGTTGCCGCGTAGCGAAAGGCAACGTAAACGATATCCAGCGTTGCCGCGTAGGCGCTCAGGTCGATATCGCCGGAGGGAATCCACGTGCCGGCGGCGTCCTCCTTTTTGGCAATGCGAACGTAGTCGGGGGCTTCGCCAACGGACAGCTTAACCACGTCGTCGGTGGAGAGCTTGGGGAGCAGGTAAACCTCGAGGGAGGAGTTTTCGCGCCAGTACTCCCCCTGCGTGCTAAAGGTCAGCGTTTTGTTGGGGGCTTTTTTCAGGTCCAGCGCGGGGGTGAGCAGCCATGTTTCGCAGGTGGCGTTGGGCTCGGCTTCAGCCGAAATTTCGGCGTACCTGTTGCCGCCCGCGCCGGCAATTTTCCACGAGGCGCCTCCGGCAACGTACAGCTCCGACCACCCGCTGAGGCTGGCGGCTTTGGCGTCGAGGGCAAGGCTCTCGAAAGTTTCGCTGAGCGATGTTGCGCCTTCGGTGGGCGCCACCACAAATTTGTCGTCCTTCTCCCTCTCGCTGCACGATGCAGCGCAAACGCCGATAACGTATAGAGATAATATTAATAATTTTTTCATGATTTCTTGTGTTTTTTTATAATTACTAATGATGATGATGATGATGTTTTATCTGGCAATTTTTAGGTTTGCGATGCTCCACGTGGCGGCGTCGCTGCCACCGGAGGTGTACTTAAAGGCGATGCGCACGTTGGGGCGTCCTGCGTACGGGGTGAGGTCTATTTTTCCGGAGCAGGCAAACGTCCACGTGCTACCCGACGGGTAGCGCGGGATTTCCAGCGGCTCCCACGTGGCGGCGTCGGGGTTGGTAGCGTCGGTGCAGGTGGTTGATACCAGCGCCGTTTGCTCCCTCCTCATCACCTTCACAGCGGGCGCTCCCTTGTTGATGCTATGCTCAAAGGCGAGCGTTGCGCGCTGCACGCCGCTCAGGTCAACGGGCGGCGAAATAAGCCAATCCTCGTTTGGCGCGGAGACGCCCGATACGTAGCCGCTTACTTTGGCGGCGTGGGCGTACGGAGCGTTCGCGGTGTTGCTATTCCACGTCCACGATTGGGCGCCGCTCTTGCTCACCGGCGTAAACCCTCCGAGGCTTTCCGCAAAGGTCTCCTCAAAAATGGCGGCGCTGGGAGCGCTGCCCACGTCCCCAAACGTTACGTCGTCCACAAGGAAAGAGGTTGAGGCCGAGCTTCCGCCCACCCCCCTGTAGCGAAATCCAAGCATGGCAACGCCCCGCGCGCCGCTCATATCCAGCGTGGTTGGCAGCCACCGGTTGAGGCTGCTCGAGGTGGGCAGGTTGGCTTGCAGCGGTATGAGCGCTCCCTGATTGCCCTCTATCGCAGCGAGGTTGGGGACTAAAAACACGTCGAGTTGGGTATCGTCCTTCCAGTACGCCGCCTGAACGCGGAACGAGATGGCTCTGCTCGCGGCGTTGTCAAAGTCCAGCGGCGGGGTGAGCAGCCACGTTTCGTAGCGTACGCCGCGGTTGCTGTCGTCGAACTTGTGCGCCGAGGCCTGCGCCGCCATGTTGCAGCCCGCCTCGCGGGCAAGCCACTGCAGCGGCGCGGTGTAGGTCGCATTTACCACCATCACGTTTGCCCAGCCGGTAAGGCGGGTGATGCTATTTTCGTCGCTCAGCACCTCAAAGGTTTCATGCAGCTGGGTAAGCGGCGTTGCGGGTTGCTGCGGGTCGCTTTTTTCCGGAGTGCACGATGCGGCTCCCAGCAGCGCGGCCATCGCACAAAAAATATTCTTTCTCATTTTTTTTACGCTTATAATAATTTTCGTCACTTCTTTCTAAACACCACGTTGTCGAGGTAGTAGTTGGCGCGGTCGGCGTCGTCCGCCGCAATGCTCTCCAGCGATACCACGCTGCGGTAGCGGAATGCCGCGTACACCACGTTGCGCTCGCCGCCCTTTCCCCAAAACGAAATCGGCGCCTGCGCCGTCATCTCCACCGGCCCCGACGACGTTGGGGCGGCGGCAACGGGCAGCTCCGTCCACTCGCTCAGGTTGATTGCCTCCGCGCCACCGCGGTAGGCTGCGCTGTACATTAGCGAAAGCTGCGTGCTCGCGCTGCTGTACGTTAGCCCCGCCTGAAAGCTGAGCGTGGCGGTGGAGTCCGACACGTCGAGCGGCGGCATCATCAGCCAAAAGTCGTTTACGGTGTCGGTTGAGAGGTAGGCGCTGCCCATTGCGCCGCGCATCACGCCGCCGCCCTTGCGGGCAAGCACGCCGGTTTGGAACGTGCGCACGCCGGCAAGGGCAAAGCTCGTCCATCCGGCAGGCGGGGGCAGCACTTGACCGTCAACCTTGGCGATGTTGTCAAACGTTTCGTTGACGTAGCTCACGGCTTCCTCCGGAGCAGGTGGGGCCGGCGCAGCGGAGTGCGGCGGATAGCTGTACTCGCTTTTTACGCATGAGCTCACGCATAGCGCGGCTGCAAATAGTAGGAAAAAATATACGTTGTTCATAATAAATATAATTTATGTAGATAGTTGATAGTTGAAGTATTCCTAATTCCTAATTCCTAATTCGTAATTCTCAAAACCTGTAGTACATTTGTACAAAGAACGTCAGGCCAAAGCTGTAGTAGTACTTTGAGGGAAACTTACTGAGCGACGCCACGTCGTACCTCAGCTGCTCAAACCCGCCTGTTTTGAAGTTGCTGTTCAAAATATTTTGTACGTTTCCGTTAATTCCCCACGTGCCGCTATTGTCCCCCCTCCACGAGGCGCCGGCAAAGGCGTCCAGCGTGTAGGCCGCCGGATACTTTTCCTGCTCCAGCAGCTGCGCGTGCTGCGGCGTTTTGGGCAAAAACGACATCGCCTCGTAGGTGCGCCTGTCGTAGTTGATTTCGATGTAGGAGTTTGCGGCAAAGCTGCCGGTAATCCCCACAAACCAGTAGCTGGGCGAGCGATAGGTGAGCGTCGCCGTTCCGGCGGTTTGCGGTCTTCCGCCCACGCTGTAGCCCGTGATGTAGGCTTTGTGAAAGGTGATGGCGTCGGCGTTGGCGGCCTCGTCGTCGGCTATCACGGCGGTGTTGGGGTTTGAGGTGTAGCCGTACCAGCCGTGCGCCAGCGCGCCCTCCACGGTGAGGACGCTCGTCAGGCTGTAGGACGCGCCCAGCTCGGCGCCCATGTATCGCTTGTCCACGCCCTGCGCAATGTACTCCACCAGCGCAGATGCGCCCTCCATGTAGAACACCTTCACCTCCGACGCGCCTTTGCTCTGCGTGCAGTACCCCGACGCGCGCAGCTGGAGGCTTGTCCCGCGGTAGAGGTAGCTTGCGTCGGCGCTGTATATTTGCTCGTTGTTGATGCTCAAGCCGTAGTCTGCCACCGTAAAGCTGTGGTAGCGCTCTTGCAGGTAGGTATTTTTGAACAGCGGCGGGCGAAGCTCGTAGGCGACATTTGCCGCCACGTAGCTGCGCCCCGCGAGCTTGCAGGTGGCGTTGGCTTTGGCGGCGTGGTGCACAAACGTTTCCTTTTTTGAGGCCCCGTAGGAGCGCCCCGTTGCGGCAAAGCGACCGTTGTTCATCTTGCCGTTGCGCCAAAATTCGGTGTAGCCTGCCTTTCCGGCAACGTAGCCCTCAAGGCGTCCGTAGCTGAGCTTAGCCTGCGCCCAGCCCGAGACGTTGTTTTGGAAAATGCTGTAGTCGTAGCCAAACTTATCGCCCACGCGCTTTTTCAGGTTGCCGTCGTTCAGGTCGTAGTAGGCGTTTTGGGGCGTCAGGGCGTTATCGCCCGCGGCAAACTTGTCAACATTCAGGTAGTAGTCTGCGCCCAGCGCGTCCTTCACCACCTGAAAAAACATCCCCGTGTAGGCCTGCGCCTCCAGCCCGCCGTGCAGCGACGTGTGCCGGTTCAGGTGGTTGGCGTAGCTGGCAAATCCCCGTAGCGTTCGCTGGTCGTTGCGGTACTCCTTCACGATGGTCATGGCCTGCCATTCGCCGGAGGGCTTGCCGCGGTTGGCGTTGTAGTTTCCCGCTATCAGCGCGTCCCAGCGGATTTGCGTGGTGGCGGGGTCGTGCACTTGCCACTGCCGCGCGTACCACTCCTTCATGGCGGGGTCGGCTTGGTAGCTTGGGAACTTGCGGTAGTAGTCGGGTCGCGGGTCGTTGCCGTCAAACCAATCCAAATCCGACGTTCCGTTGCGCCCCATGAGGAGCGATACGCCCGCCTCCAGCTTCTCCCGCTCGCTAATGCTCCACGCGTAGTTGAGCATTGCCAGCGGCAGGTGCGTTTTGCGGATGCGCGCCGCGCGCCGTTTGCCGTTTTGGAAGCCCCAGCGCGGGTTGTAGTCGTAGCTGCCGTACAGGTCGTATGCCTCCTGAATAACGGCGCTGGACATGCCGCGCTCCAGCGGCGCGCCCATAACCGTCAGGTTGAGGCTGTGCGACTTGGCAAATTGCTTCTCCAGCGCCAAAAAGTAGCCAAACGCCTCGTAGGGCGTGCCCCGCATGTAGCCCGAGCTGCCCAGCCGCGTTGAGGCCGAGAGCGCGTATGCCCAGCCGTTTTCCGTCAGCCCGCTGGCGGTGGTGGCCATCAGCCGGTACTCGTACGTGCGGTTGGATAGGGCCAGCGACACGCTGCTCTGCTTGCGGTAGCCCGACGCCTTTGTGCTGTACGAGGTCACGCCCGCAAAGTTGCCAAAGGACGCCTCCGAGGGCTCCACGCCCTGACGGGTGGTGTAGCTGCGCAGCACGTCGTTCAGCCCGCCCCACACGGCGTAGCTGGCGTATCCCGTTTCGGGGTCGTGCAGCGAAAATCCGTTGAAGTAAACCGACGAGTAGTCCGACCCGTAGCCGCGCTGCTGAAAGCGGAACGCGCTCAGGTTGTACTGTATCTGCGCGGCAAAAACGTCGCGCGAGGCGCCCAGCAAGCCCGATGAGCTTTGCTCGCCGCGCTCGTCCTCGTTAATGTCCAGCTCCACCACGTCGCTGCTCAGGCTCAGCTCCAGCGCCTCTGCGGCGGCTGTATCGACGGCAGCCTGCGCCTGCGCTGCCAAGGGAAGCATGGCTGCTAACCATACGGTAAGTATAAAAATTTTCATAAATGTATATGCTGAATTATGGTTTTCAAATAATTGTTCAAAACAGTAAAAATTATACACCAATGTACAACAAAAAATCGTAATACCAAAATCACTATATTTAAATTTTCACAAAGATGATTTATTAACATAGAAATGAAATCACCTATCAATATTATACTTATCTTTGTCGACTGATTTTATTTGGAGGCTGAATTAGATAATAAAACTGTTTCATACGTAACTTTGTAATTAATTTTATCAAGTTAGGGATATTGCAGTTCATTTAGAAGCGTGAAAATAGCCGCGATTTTATGGGGATGCACCCAAAGGAGGCCACTCCAAAATCAGCTGAACGTGGTTGCCGGCAGAGCTGCAAAAGGTTGATAGCGGGGCAAGCTTTGCCATTCATAAGAGCATTCTTTTTCTGCGTGGTACAATAAACTTGCAAATATCTTTTATGAATGAGCAAAAAAATGACTACTTTTGACGCCTCGGAGGGCAAGCTGAAACTTTGAAATTCTGAATTTTGAAAGAATATTCCGATGAGAAATAAAAATATACTTATATATATAGCGCTGCTGCCGGCATTGCTGCCGATGGCAAAGGATGCTTTTGCGCAAAAGCAAAGGTATACAACGGCCTGCATTGCGTTCTACAACCTCGAAAATCTTTTTGACACCATCAACTCGCCCAACACCAACGACTCCGAGTTTCTTCCGGACGGCCCCTACAGGTGGACTGCGGAGCGGTACGGGCAGAAGCTGCGCAACATGGCGGCGGTTATCCGCCGGATAGGCGCCAAGGGCTTTCCGACGGCGCCCACCATCTTGGGCGTGGCGGAGGTGGAAAACCGGCTGGTGCTCGAAGACTTGATTAAAACGCCGCCGCTCAACGAGCTCGACTACGGCATTGTGCACTACGACTCGCCCGACGCGCGCGGCGTTGACGTGGGGCTGCTCTACCGCAAAAGCCACTTCCGCGTGCTCGGCTCGCGCTCGGCCCGCCTTAAGGTGCAGGGCGCCCCCAGACTTCGCTCCCGCGACCAGCTGGTGGTGTCGGGGCTGCTCAACGGCGAGCTGATGCACATTATCGTGATGCACTGGCCTTCGCGGCGCGGCGGCGAGAGGCGCAGCAAACCCCTGCGCGACGGCGCGGCGGCGCTCTGCCGCAGCCTTGTGGACTCGCTGTACAGGGCTGACGCCAACGCAAAAATTATCGTCATGGGCGACCTTAACGACGACCCCAACAACGAAAGCCTTACCGGCATTCTCAAGGCGCGCCCGTCGGTGGAGGAGACCGAAAAGGGCGGGCTCTACAACACCATGTACCACTGGTTTAAAGACGGTATAGGGTCGATGGCGTGGCGCGACAGCTGGAACCTTTTTGACCAGATTATCGTTTCCGAACCGCTGCTCGGAAAGGATTTTTCTACCTACAAGCTCTACAAGTCGGGTGTGTTTAACGAAGATTTTCTTAAGCAAAAAGATGGGAGGTACGCCGGCTACCCGTTCCGCACCTACTCCGGTGGCGCGTTCATTGGCGGCTACAGCGACCACTTCCCGACGTACGTTTACCTTATGAGGGAGGTGAGAACTAAGAACTAAGAACTAAGAGTTAATAACTAATAGCTAATAGCTAAGTCAAGCGCTATGCGTAATCGGATAACTATTTTTTTCGTACTGCTCGCTCTGGCGGGCTGCCGCGACAGGGAAACGGAGGTTGTTATACTTTCGCTCAACGATATACACGGGTATATCGACAACTTGGATAAGGTTGCCGCCTACGTGAATATGCAGCGGGAGCAACACCCCAACGTGCTGCTGCTCTCCGCCGGCGACCTCTTCTCCGGCAACCCCGTGGTGGACTTTTACGCCGACAAGGGCTACCCCATCGTTGACCTGATGAACGACCTGCGCTTTGACGCAAGCGTGCTCGGCAACCACGAGCTCGACTACGGGCAGGAGACGTTCGCCAAGCGAGTGGCGCAGGCCGCATTCCCGTTTGTATGCGCCAACATCAGCGCCGACAGCAGCCCCATTCCGGCGCTGCCGCCGTACCTGATGCTCAGCAAAGCGGATAACAACATCCTCATCGTTGGGCTGACGCAGGAGCTTCCCGAAGCGCATAGCGATAGGCTAAAAAATCTCCGGTTTTTTAGCCCGCAAAGCGCGCTCGAAAAGTACCTGCCGCTGCGCCAAAAAAGCAGCCTGCTGATTGCCCTCACGCACCTTGGCGTGCCGGAAGATTCCCTGCTTGCCGAGCGCTTTGGGGAGGTAGACCTCATTGTGGGCGGACATACGCACACTCGGCTCGACAGCGGCCTGACCGCCAACGGCGTGCTGATAACGCAGGCTGAGCGCCACGCCCGCTACATTGGGCGCACAACCGTCACGCTGCGCAACGGGCGCGTGGCGAGCAAGCGCAACCAGCTGGTGGACGTGGCGCAGCTCACGCAGCGCGACACGCTCGTTGCGCGAAAGGTAAGGGAGTACAACAGCAACCCTGAGCTCAACCGCGCTGCGGCTACGCTTGCCGGCGCCATTGCTGGGCGGGTGAACATCGGCAACTTCTTTTGCGACGCCATACGTAGCGAAACCGGCACGGATATTACCCTGCAAAATGTAAAGGGAATACGGCTGGATACGCTGCACAAGGGCAAGCTAACCATAGGAGACCTTTACCGCGCCGACCCGTTCGGCAACGAAATTGTTTGCTTCGACATGACCGGCAGCGACTTGCATCAGCTCATAAAAACCAACTACCTACACTTTAACCGTATTGACCTGTGCGTTTCGGGGATTAGCTACAAAATTCAGCCCACAAGCGGCGATGTAATGGTAAGCATTACCCTGCCCAACGGCGCACCGCTAAGCTCCGCCAAGCGCTACTCGGTGGCAATGAACAGCTACATGGCCACCAAACCTGCCGAGTACAAGCTGCCCCCCGACAGCAAGGGGAAAAGCCTTGGCACAACAACAGCAGAAGCTGTTATTAGTTATCTGAAAAAAAATCAAGTTATTCGTTATACCTCGCCTGTAAGAGGTGAAACTTTTAATACCAATTAATATTATGTCAACTCCACTCATTCACATAAGCCGCGCTACGCTGCGCGACCCCGAATTTCGCTTTGAAGCGCCGGTTAACTTTGACCTCTACCCCCAGCAGCACTGGGCGGTAGTAGGCGCCAACGGCGCAGGAAAAACAGCCTTTGCCAACATGCTGACGGGCAAGCTGCCCCTCGCCGAAGGCGACATCTCCTACAACATCGGCGACGACGCCCCGCCATACGAAAAGGTAAAAACCGTGACCTTTCGCGATATGTACAGGCTGGCCGACGCTCGCCACCTGTACTACCAGCAGCGCTGGCACTCGGCGGAGGAGGAAACGCCAACGGTGCGCGAGCTGCTTGATAAATCGGGCGACAAGGTGGAGCGGGAAAAGCTGATTGCGCTGTTTGGCATCGAAGAGCTGCTGGACAGGAACATCATCTGCCTGTCCAGCGGAGAGCTGCGCAAATACTTAATCGTTGAAGCGCTGAAGTCAGTCCCCAAGGTGCTGATTTTGGATAACCCCTACGTGGGGCTCGACGAAAAATCGCGCTCGCTGCTCAACGAGCTGCTGGTGCAGCTGGTGCAAAAGGGCGGCGTGCAGCTAATGCTCATCCTCTCCAACCTCGACGAAATCCCCGACGTGGTAACGCACGTGCTCCCGCTTCTCCGCATGCGCTGCCTGCCGAGCATGAGCCGCGACGACTTCTTTGCCGACGTCGCGCTCCACGAAACCCTGTTTGCGCAGCCAAAACCCTACATTCTGCCGCCCGTGCAGGTAACACCCGAGCCGGCCTACCAAACAGTGCTGGACATGTACAACATTCACATCCGCTACGGGGCGCACTCCATTTTGAGAAGCTTGGATTGGCACGTAAAAAAAGGCGAAAAGTGGGCGCTGCTTGGGCCCAACGGGGCGGGCAAGTCAACCCTGCTGAGCCTAATCTGCGGCGACAACCCGCAGGCGTACGCCAACAACTTTTCGCTCTTTGGGAAAAAGCGCGGTACGGGCGAAAGCATTTGGGACATCAAGAAGCACATTGGCTACGCCTCGCCGGAGCTGCACCTCTACTACCGCGACGACATCGCCTGCATCGACGTTGTGTGCTCGGGATTTTTTGACCACGTGGGGCTGCACAACAAGTGCACGCTGCAGCAGCGTCAAGAGGCGTGGCAGTGGATGGTAGTATTTGGCGTGTCGCACCTTAGGGAAAAGTCGTTCCTGAAGATATCGTTTGGCGAGCAGCACTTGGTAATGCTTGCGCGGGCGTTTGTGAAAAATCCGGAGCTGCTGATTTTGGACGAGCCGATGCACGGGTTAGACCCGTCAAATAAGGCGCGCGTTATCCAGATTATCGAAACGTTTTGCGAGCAAAAAAGCAAGTCGCTGATATACGTAACGCACTGCTTCAACGAGGTGCCCAAGTGCATCACCAAGCGCAAAAACATGGCGCTTGAGCGCTATCCTCCACAGTAGCCTTAAATTATCATTTGCATGAAAAAAAGCTGCAATTGCAATGGGCTTAGTATCAGTAATTTTACGCAAATGAAATAGCTATAATCAGTAAAAATGAAGTAAAAATCTCTTTTTTTGTTAAGAAATTCCGCAATAATTACTACTTTTGTACGTTTTATACGTATGTAAGTAAGTTCCATATTTTCGCGAAATATGAAAAAATTATTATTTATAGCTGCGGCATTAGCTGCCGGCGCCAGCCACTTACAGGCAGAAGATCTGTCATTCAAGCAAGTAGAGCTCAAAATGAATGCCCCAAGCGAGGTAACAGCGGGCGAGGCGTTCACCGTACAGCTCTCCATCATCAACAACGGTGCAACCGGATTTGCACGGTTTCACGCAGATTTGCCCAAAGGCTTTGCGGCAGAAGAAGTAGAGGGCGAAACAGCCGACGCTACGTTTTCGTTTGACGAGCAGCGCGTGCGCTTTGTTTGGGCAACCCTGCCCGAGGCGCCGGAGCTTAACTTCAGCTACCGCATTCGCGTTACCGACCCGCGCCTCAAGGGCAACCTACAGCTATCGGGGCGCTTTACGTACATCGTTGGGGCGGATCGTCAGGCGGAGGAGGCCGAGGTAAGCGTTACCGTTGCTCCGTCGCCGCAGGTTGCCGCCGCGCAAGCCATCGACATAGAAGCCTACCAAGCGGAGGACGTGCAGCCGTGGAGCGAAGCCTTGCAGGCTGCTCAACCCGTAGAGGCCCCTCAGGGTAGCGCTACAGGCGCTGACGCTCCGACGTTTACGGCTACCGCAGAAAGCGGCAGGGGGAGCGCAAGCGTTTTTGCCGTGCGGCAAAAGCCCTACATGGTTGACAATGAATACTACGTTAACATTCAAATAACCAAAGCATTGCTTAGCGGAAGCGGAAGGGTTGACGAAACGCTGTCGTTTCCGGTCTCAAAGATTGAGGCTGTGGAGACTAAAGGCGCGCTGTTTCAGATTGACGATAGCCGCAGCAAAATCAGCTTTGTGTGGACAGAGCTGCCGCAGGATACGGGCAGCTTTGTGATTGCGTACAAGGTCATCCCGTGGCAGGGGGCAGCGCAGCTTGCCGTGCAGGGGCTATTCACCTACAGCGATAGCGAGGGCGAAAAAAACATCAGGATAGTGGAGCGCGAGGTGGACTTCAGCGTTCACGTTCCTGTTCCGCCGCTTGCGGCCGCCTCGCAGGCCGTTGAAGCGCCTGCGGCGCCAAAAAAGGTGAGCCAACCCACGCAGCGCGGCTTGGTATTTAAGGTACAGCTGCAGGCAACACGCCGACCGCTGCAGAATTTTGAGGCCTACTTCAGGCAGTACGGTGTTACCGACCATGTGGTGGAAGAAAAACTTGACGCCAACGCACAGCCGTACATCTACAAGTATGTAGTGGGGCCGTTTAAGCGATACGAGCAAGCGCAGAGCAAGCGCGACCAAGTATGGCGCAAAGGCATTACAGACGCCTTTGTTACCTGCTACTACAACGGCGACCGTATTACGATACAGGAAGCCCTAATGATTTCAAGTAAAAAACGCTGAGCAATACAAAGAGAGATATTTTAGAGGAGTGAGAATGATTTGGAGAGTGAAGAGAACGTTAAGGAAAGTCATTGTATTTGGGGGATTTACTATTTATACGGCCGCAGCGGTTGCTGCGCCCATGCGTAGTAGTAGTAGTAGTAGTAGAAACTTGCCATCGTCAAAATCTGCCATTGGCAGCGCGTTGGGCATGGATGTTCGACCCTACGGAGGCCTAAGCGTAGGCATTCTGTCGTTTTACGGCGATGTGCGTCCCAACAGCGGGCACCACTGGTTTTCCGGCTACCCGGGGACAAAGCTCGACCTCATGCTGGAAATTGGCGACTTGGGTGAGTTCAGCGCAAACATAGGCTTTATGTACGCCTACCTCAAAAGCGCTCAGCATAGCCCCAACGATGTTATGGTACCCAGCAACGAAGCGCCGTCAGAAATGCGTCCGCTGGCGCTTTACGAGGAGGGCAACCTCAACTTCCGCTCCAACCTTTTCAACATTGCGCTGCAAGGCGAGTACAGAATACGCACCATCCCCGGCCTGCAAAACATCTACCCTTACGTTTCAACCGGCGTCAACATTTTGTTTTTCAACCCATACGCCGACAGAATAAGCGACAAGGGGAAAACATACCAAGAAACACGCCTGACTAACTACAAGAATGCTGACAACAACTTAAGCGGCATGCTATATCCCGCTTACGATAAGAAGTACGAAACAAACCTGAAGTCCGCCAAGCTGTACGGGCAAAAACTGGGTACGGTAACGGTAGGGTTTCCGGTGGAGGTAGGTTTTGACTTCAAGGTTTTGCCAAACGCCACCATTCGCTTTGGCACCTCTTTTACCTTTACGCTTTCCGACGACATAGACGGCGTGAGCGGAAAAGTTGCACGCCAAGCAAAAAGCGACCAAAACGCCGCCCTCTCCCTCGACGAGACAACGCAGCGCGCCGCCCGCCTGCAAACCAACCGTTACAACGATTTTTTTGCCTACACATACGTAGCTTGCTACATTTACCTCCCGTTTTTGTAGCGATTAGCAGCGCAAAGCGTGCGAACAACGCATTGGGCGGGTTTTAAACCCGCCCTTTTTTTTGTCGTGGCACGTTGTAATACCCCCAGATAAATCTGGGGGTTATTCACGGAAAACGCCTACAACGTTTCATGGTTTTGCAAGCTATGTGTACGCTTCGCGTCACCCACATTCCGTCCCTACAGGACGGCGCGAAGCGTGCAATGGCGCGAGGCGTGCGTCGCTGGATTGGCTACGCCGAGCTCCGCTGCGCTCCGGTTGCTTCGCTTCGCTCGCAATGACGACAAGCGTGCAATGACGCGAAGCGTGCGACGCTACGCGTGCGAGGACAGCGATTTGCGGGGAGATTCCTCCGCTCCGCGCGCTCGTACCTCGCGCGCGTCGGTCGGAATGACGGCAGAGGGGGGTGCGGGTGGTATGCAAAAGGGGCGGGTTTGAAACCCGCCCCTACAGTGCGCACGCTTTGCGCCATTAATCATTAATCACTAATCATTAATCGCTAAAATCACAGCTTATCCTTGAGCGCTGCGTTGAGCTTTATGAGCAGCGACTGGTAGTGCGCCTTGTCTGCGCCGGAGAGGGCGCCGATTTTGCCTCTCAGCAGGTCGCGCGATTTGATGGCCAGCATTATGAGGTAGGTGTTGGAGTCGTCTATCTGGCGCACGTTGACCTTGCTCTGGAAGCCCCGCCCGGGCTTGCCGAAGTCGCTGTCCTCCGCCTGCTCCATGAGCGCGGCTACCGAGCCGAGCCCGTTTTCCTTTTCGTACCCGCGGAGCAGGTCGGCGTAGCGCGCCACCACGCCCGTTTCGTCGAGCCCGTACAGCACTATGTCGTCCACCGAGGCGTAGCCGGTGGGCAGCACGGTGGTGGCGGAGGCGGTTTTTTTCTCAATGAGCGGCGATATAAACTCGTCCACCATGGCGATTTGCAGCGCCTTGTCGGCGGGGGTGAGCTTGCCGCCGCCGGTGAGGCTTCGCCACGTGGCGGTGTAGAGGTCGGCGGTGTACTCCTCAACGGTGTAGGGGTTGCCGGTGTACTGCGCGGCGAGTATCAGGTTTTCGATTTGCGACCGGAGCGCCTTTACCACCACATCGCGGATTTTGTACGACATGCTGACGCCAAGCGGCAGGTTTTTGGCAAACGCAGGCTTGTCTATCCACTCCACCGACCGGTATTCGCTGAGCACCCACTCCAGCGACGCCT
The DNA here is from genome assembly GCA_031288885.1 of Prevotellaceae bacterium. Classification (GTDB taxonomy): domain Bacteria; phylum Bacteroidota; class Bacteroidia; order Bacteroidales; family UBA932; genus JAITMY01. The sequence continues at coordinate 15,488 of JAITQP010000004.1, forward strand.
TCTGGCGGGCCTTGGGGACAACGTCGTACTGCACGTCGTTGGTGCCGCGCTTCACCTCCGTGAGCTTTATGCCGCCAATGTTGTACGTCACGTTGCGCAGGTAGCGCGCGTACTGGTTAGCCAGCTGCGTGTAGAGCAGGTTGGTGTGCGTGTAGTCGTTGTCGTCGGTTGCGGGTATCCACCTGTCGAGGTTGTCGAGGATATACTTCAGGTTTTTTATGCCGTACGCGCCGGCTTTGATGTTGTCGTCGCCCAAATCTTCGGTGAGGGCGGTGGGGTCGTAGCTGGCGCTGGTCTGCTGGCGTCCGTAGCGGTACACGGGGTCGCCCACGTGCTCATCCACCCACGACTCGAGCACGGGCGCTTCGTCCCACTCATCCTTTCTGTCGGGCAGGTAGGCGTACGTCCAGCGGGTGAGGAAGTCGTCGTACACGCCAATGGCGGGCGGGGTGAGCTTCACGCCCCTGTCCTCGGGCTGGGCTACGTAGTTGAAGCGGGCGTAGTCCATGATGCAGGGCGTAGTGCCGTACTTTTGGGTAAAGGCAGCGCTGCGCAGCGAGTCCACCGGCCACGCGCTGCTCGACGCCATGTTGTGCATAAAGCCCAGCGTGTGCCCTATTTCGTGCGAGATGATGTAGATGAGCGACTCCTTGATGACGTCGTCGGGCATTTTGGCGCGGCGCACGCGCTCGTCCAGCTGCGCCGTCTGCACGAAGCGCCACGCGTTGATGAGCTGCGAGATGTTGCTGTAAACGATTACCGAGGCGTTGATAATTTCGCCGGTGGTGGGGTCAACCCACGAGGGGCCGTAGGCGTTTGCCGTGCCCGAGGGCAGGTAGCGGAGGCAGGAGTACTTGAGGTTGTCGGGGTCAAAAGCCGAGTCCTGCTCGGGGGTGGGGAAAGGCTTTGCCACGATGGCGTTTTTAAAGCCGATTTTCTCAAAGGATGCGCTCCACGCCTCCACGCCCTCCTTTATCACCGGCTTCCACAGCTCGGGGAACGCGTTGTCGATGTACCACACGATGGGCTTTTCGGGCTCCACGAGCTCCCCGCGCCTGTAGGCCTCCACGTCCTTGGGGACGAGGTTCCAGCGGTGGGCTACGGAGTAGGTGTAGGCTTGGTCTTTCTCGAACGAGTAGCGCGTCCGGCTGTGGTTAAAGATGCCCACGCGCGAGTCGCTTATGCGGGGGCGCATCTTTTTTTCGGGCAGCAGCAGGAAGCTGCGCGTAACCTTTATGGTGTAGGGCGTATCGTCCAAAATCTTAATCAGCCCCAGCAGGCTCGCCGAAAGGCCGTAGGTTACGGTGGACTTTACGCTAATGTTGTCGTCAAACGCCTTTATCTCCTCCAGCGAGCTTTCATCCTTCTTGAACGCGGCGTTTACCTTAATCAGCCCGCCGCCCATGTCGCTGGGGGCCGACTCAAAGAGCTTTGCGTTGCCCGCAAAGAGGTTGGTCACCTCTATCACCACGCCCGTAGAGTCTTTGCTTACGGCCTTGACGGGGAAGCCCGCGAGCCGTGGGCTGACGGAAATTCGGCTTACGCCGGCCTTGAGCTCCTCAATGGCGTCGTCCGACACGTTGATGGAGAGGAGGTAGATGGTGGAGTCCTCCTGCACAAATTTGACGTGGTTTACGCCCTTTGGCTTGTAGCCCACGTCGGCGCCTAAGGATGCGCTGACCTCCGTAACGGTGGAGGCGGCGAGCATTTCGCGGCCAAGGATTTTGTAGGGGATTTCAAAGTAGAGCTTTCCCTGCACCTTGTGCAGCGTGATGAAGTCGCTCTTGGCCGTCACCACCTTTTTTCCGCTGAAGAGCTTTTCGTAGGGCGTTTGCTTTTTTTCGGGCTTTTTGTTTTTGGCGGCTGCCTCAAGCTTCTTCTTTTTGCCAAAGGAGAACAGGCCGGCGTTGGCGTCCGGCGCTGCCACGAGCATCATGGTTGCTGCGGCGAACATAAACACAAATTTTCTTCTCATTTTTGTTTGATTAATAGTTGGAATTGTGCCTCCCATCAGCCGTGCACCCTGCACAGCCGTACGAAAAGCGGGTTAATAAAAAAAACATGCTGGCTCCGATTACGGCTGCAAACATAGCGAAAAAAATCAGAAATTACGAATGCGATTTACAGAATTACAGAATTACGCAGAATTTACAGGTGAATTTACATTTTTCATTCCTAATTCTTAATTTCCAAAGACCTCCTTGAGGTAGCTTTGCGCTACTGCGTCCTTTGCCCGCATAGCGGCTGCGCCGGCGGGGCCTCCGTAGGGGAAGCGGGGGTCAGGGGGGTAGCCAACGTAGGTATATGCCCTGCTGTCGGCCTCCACCTGCGCGTAAAATGCTTCCCTTTCGTTGGGCGAGTGGAGGAGGATAAAGGCGGCAAAGTCGGCCAAATCCTGCGCCAGCGTGCCTCTGTGGACGGAGTAGCTCCTCAGGTCTATGCCATAAATCACATCGCGGCTGTATCCGGTCATACCTATTCGCCCCATCTTCAGGATGCCGCGTCCCAGCCATGGGGTAGCGGTAGAATCGTCGCCGGTGCCTGCCCACGTCGTGTAGCGACCATCCAAGTAGGGGTAGTTGCTGTTGGGCCTGCTGGGGTTGGTATAGATAATGGCGCCAACGTCTGTGGCGGCTTTCTCGGTGGCGGCCTTGATCCCTTCGGGAACAGGCGGCATACGGTTGTTGTTAAAGAGGTATTCAATGAAGAGCGAAAGCAGCTCCTCCTGCAGCGCGAGCGTGGGGTTAAAGCGCTCGTTAACGTTGCCCAAGGCGAGGTACTTGTCGGTGATGTTGCCGGTAATGGCACGGTTATTCTGCCAGCTCACCTCGTTCACCGCGTCTTCGTGGCGATAGACCGAGATGAGCGAGTCCACCAGAAAGATGTTGCGCGGCATGTACTCCTTTATGAAGCTTTCGGGGAAAAAGCAAAAGACGTTTTTTTCTATGTACTGCACCACACGGAGGATGGCGGCGTAGTCGGCGGTTTTGGCGTAGGACAGCGCCTCGCCCACGCCCACGGGCTCATAGTCGGTGGCGAGGAAATCCCACTCAAAGGCAACGCCGTACTGCACTTCTATGCGCGCCATGGTGTCGCGCAGCGCGCCCTCCTCGGCACTCTTGC
>JAITQP010000027.1 GCA_031288885.1 Prevotellaceae bacterium
GGAAGGAATTGTGTACCGCGGGGGCAGCTTGACGATATGCGCGCACAGCATTTTTTGCATTGCAGCATCGTGAGGGCGGGTTTTAAACCCGCCCTTTTTGCGTTTATAAAAACGCTGCGCGCCGCGTTGCGCGCCGCACGCTTTGCGTCGTTGCGAGCTCGGCGCAGCAATCCAGAAAGGCAAAAGGAATGAGGTTATCCTATATTGGTAGTGATTTAAAAAGTATGCTGCTATAAAAATTTGACAATCAGGGAATGAAATAGTATTTTTGTGAATGAAAATAACAATTACGCTTCATTGCCCCGATTGCCAAAGTGCAAAAGTAAAGAAAAATGGGAAGAAATCCTATGGGGCGCAAAATTATTTTTGCAAAACTTGTGGGCGCCAATTTATTGGAGACCATGCCCTAACGTACAAAGGCTGTCTATCCTCCCTGACCCAAAAGGTATTATTAATGCTTGTTCGCGGCGTAGGCATTAGGGATATTGCTGAAGTTGAGCAAATCAGCACCAACAAAGTGCTGTCAGTATTGGTCAACTCTCGGCATCTCATCCGCCCCAAACAACACTACTACGATTGTTTGGAGGTTGATGAATTTTGGACTTACGTGGGAGATAAACACCATAAGGTGTGGCTTATTTATGCTTACCACAGAGAGACGGGCGAAATCGTAGCATTTGTTTGGGGAAAGCGGGACTTGAAAACAGCAAAAGCATTGAAGAAAAAGCTCTCATCTCTTGGGGTGCGCTACGGGAGCGTAGCCACCGATGGGTGGGATAGCTTTCTGGCAGCTTTCAAGGACGAGTACCATCTTATTGGGAAAGAGCACACCGTTGGCATAGAGGGGAATAATTGCCGCCTGAGGCATCGTATCGGAGGGCTTTCCGTAAAACTTGCTGCTTCTCAAAGAAGTTGTTCAACCATTTTAAAGCGTTCAATCTTGCTTTCTTTTACATCAATTTTGGTTTTGTCTGAGGGGGCATACTTTGAAAAACACTTTTCTTTTTGTTTCGCCGGTTGTAAACAAGGGAGTAGCGGACTTTCATGGCTGTATCACAAATAAGCAAGAATGAATATTATCCTGTATCACAAATTGCAAAATTACACAACCTTATCCAAACTTACAAGAAATAAAATTGCAAAGCCTATGCTGATTATCAACCTGTAAAAAATAATGCAGCGCTACGCAAAATTGCGTAGCGCTGTTTTTTGGTGGAGCTGGCGGGAGTCGAACCCGCGTCCAAACAAGGTCTTAACGCGCTTTCTACATGCTTATCGGCTCTTCGGTTTTCGAGGTTGCGTCAGGCGAGCCGCTGCCGAACGTAACCCTTATCCCCTAAATTTTCACCGGATATTAGGGGTGTTTATCCGGCTATCTCAAAATGATGATACCCCATGAGCGCTTACGTTAATGAGCGGAACGTAAGGCGGGATACTCGTCGGCAGGCTCCTTGAGCCGCCAATGAAGCTCAAATCGTCTAACGGTTTAAGCAGCGAGTGCATAGTTTGTTTCGCCTGTTATGGCTTGCACGTTGATATTTGCGAGCTTCCGTACAACGCTCGGCATGCTTACACCTCAAGTCATCCTGCTGTCAAAACCAAGCAGCCCCATAAGGTATAACGGTGCAAAGGTAGTAAAAATTCGGTTGCCGCCAAGTAGCGCTGCCATTTTTTACGCGCAAAGCTGCAAAAGTTGCCTTAATTTTCTGATTTTTTAATTATACTGCCGCCAGCTTCGCAATGACCTCCTGCGGGTGGGAGGCCGTAAACACGAGGCTGCCCGCCACCAGCACATCTGCTCCGGCAGCTTTTACTTGGGGAGCGTTGGATAGCGTTACGCCGCCGTCAACCTCAATGGCGGCCGGTGAGTTTTTCCGCAGCAGCAGCTCGCGCACGCGGCGTATCTTATCGTAAGAGTTTTCGATGAACGTTTGCCCGCCAAAGCCCGGGTTGACCGACATCACCAGCGCCACGTCGGTAAGGTGCGCCACCTCCTCCAGCGCGCTCGCGGGCGTGTGGGGGTTGAGGGCTACGCCGGCTTTCATGTCCAGCTTTTTTATGTGCTCCAGCACGCGGTGCAGGTGCGTGCACGCCTCATACTGCACGGTGAGAATGGTTGCCCCCGCCGCCTTAAACCGCTCCACGTAGCGCTCGGGCTGCACCATCATGAGGTGCACGTCCAGCGGCTTAGCGGTGCAGCGGCGCACGGCTTCGAGGATGGGGAAGCCAAACGAAAGGTTGGGGACAAACACGCCGTCCATAATGTCGAAGTGAATCCACTCCGCCGCGCTGGCGTTGAGCATGTCAACCTCGCTTTTCAGGTTAGCCATGTCGGCTGACAGGATGGATGGGGCGATTATCATAGTAGTAAACTATTACGTCAAAAAAAAATCTACAGGCTCACTGCCACTTTGCCTTTAGCCGCTCGAGCTCGGCGTAGCACGTCATATCCGGCTGAATGGGGGTCACCGACACGTAGCCGTTGGCCAGCGCCCACTCGTCGGTATCGGTGGCGAGGGGCTCGTTGTTGATGAGGCTGCCCGAGAGCCAAAAGTATTCGCCGCCGTAGGGGTCATGCCGCAGGTTGTAGTCTTCGTCCCACGTTCCGTTGGCTTGCCGGCAGAACTTTACGCCGCGTATCTCCTCGACGGGTATCGCCGGAAAGTTTACGTTCAGGCAAATTCCCTTGCTCACGCCCAACGTCAGCATTTTCTTTATCAGGTCGCTGCCGATGGCCTGCACCGGCGAGAAGTCGGCGTTGGGCGAGTAGTCCAGCAGCGAAAGGCCCATGGAGGGTATCCCGTACAGCGAGGCTTCCTGCGCCGCCGCTATGGTGCCCGAGTAAATTACGCTGATGGACGAGTTGGAGCCGTGGTTAACCCCCGAAAGCACTACGTCTGGCACGTCGCTCACCAAGTGCGTCATGCCCAGCTTTACGCAATCCACCGGCGTGCCGTTGCAGACGTACGCCGTAACGTTGGCGCTGCTGTCGTAGTCCTGCACGCTGCGCAGGCGGAGAGGGGTTTGGGTTGTAATGGCGTGGCTTTGCCCCGAGCGCTCGGCCTCCGGAGCAACCACCAGCACGCGCCCCAGCGGTTTTGCAATTTCTACCAGCGCGCGCAGCCCTTTGGCGCGTATGCCGTCGTCGTTGGTTATAAGTATCAGTGGTTTTTGCATGAAGTTTGGGGTGTAAGAGGCTGCAAACTTACATGATTTTTTTGGGATTTACAAGCGCATGCGCCGAATTTTACCGAAAGGAAATGGAGCCCAAACCGGACAGTAGCCGATTTTTTTGTACTTTTGTCCCGTAAAATATCATTTATCACTATATAATAAAAAAAAGATGAAGCTACATAAAGTATTACTTGTCTGTTTACCCGCGCTGCTCTACGGGTGTACGTCCCGAACGGCGGAAAAAAGCTGCGGCACATTTGTTGAAAGTCCCGACCCGCACCCCGATACGGCGGGGTGGAGCTCGGTGGGTGCCAACGCTTCTTTTGGCTCAACAAACATGCGCTACGCCAAGTATAAAGAGCCTGAAATCCCAGCAGCCACGCTGCAAAAGCTGTACGCATGGCGAGGAGAGCGCGTTTCGGCGCAGGTAGTGGTGTGGACTTCAGCTCCCTTGCGGCAGCTGGAGTGCGAAACGCAGGCGTTGAAATCCGGCAGCGCCGTAATTCCTGCCGACGCTGTAAAGGCCCGCTTTGTGCGATATACGTTGACCGATGTGTTCGGGAAGGGGTGCGGCTGGCGGAAAGCCGGAGATTACCCCGAGTCCCTGACGGGAGACATGCTCGACCATATCGAATGCATCGACATGGAGGCTAAAAGCGTCCGTCCGGTGTGGATTACTGTTGACGTACCAGCCTCCGCCGTGGCAGGGACGTATAGGGGCGACGTCAAAATTTATGGAAATGGCAAGCGGCTCGAAACGCTGCAGGTAGAGCTCGAGGTTGCGCCAAAAACGCTACCGCCCGCTTCGCAGTGGAGCTACCACCTTGACCTGTGGCAGCATCCGTCTGCTGTGGCAAGAGCGCAAAACCTCAACCTCTGGAGCGACGAGCATTTTGACGCCTTGCGTCCGGTGATGAAAATGCTTGCCGACGCCGGCCAAAAGGTCATTACGGCTACGCTCAACAAAGACCCGTGGAACCACCAGTGCTACGACGCCTACGAAGATATGATTGCGTGGACTAAAAACGTGGACGGCTCGTGGACGTACGACTACACGGTATTTGACAGGTGGGTTCGCTTCATGCTCAACCTCGGCATTAAAAATATGGTTAACTGCTACTCCATGGCTCCGTGGAACAACGAGCTGCACTACAAAGACGCAAAAACGGGGGCAATGGTAACCGTGAAGGCCGACCCGGGCACAAAAGATTTTGCCGAAATGTGGCGTCCCTTCCTGAAAGATTTTGTACAACATCTCCGTAAAAATGGCTGGCTCGAGATAACCAACATCGCCATGGATGAAAGGCCGCCCGAGGCGATGGACGAAATCCTCGGGCTGCTGAAAAGCGTTGCGCCGGAGTTGGGCATCGCCTTTACCGACAACCATCAGAGCTACAAAAAATATTCGTACATAAAGGATTTGTGCGTGGAGATAACGTCGGTGCTCGACGCCGCCGACTTAGCGTACCGTAAAGCCAACGGGCTGAATACGACGTACTATGTTTGCTGCTCGCATGAGTTCCCGAACATGTTTACGTTTTCCGACCCTGCGGAGGCTGTTTACGCGGCGTGGTATGCAAAAGCCCACGGATTTGACGGGTTCCTGAGGTGGGCTTACAACTCGTGGGTCGAAAATCCGCTAATGGATTCCCGCTTCAGGACATGGCCGGCGGGCGATACCTACATCGTTTACCCCGAAGCAAGAAGCTCGATACGGTTTGAGCGTTTAGTTGAGGGCATTCAGGATTTTGAAAAGCTTTCCATCATCATAAGCGAGCTCAAGCAGCAGAAAACTCCGGAGTCGGAGGCAAAGCTGAAGCACATACTCGCAGCGCTGGAGCAGTTTAAGGCATCCGCCAAGCCGGATAATCTGCACGCTATGCTTGATGAGGCAAAAGCAATATTCAGGGAGTGAAGCAAATAGTATATTATAGATTATAAAAATAACCGATTTTTCAGAACGTAAATTCATAGCTAAACGATGAAAATATCTTACAGCTGGTTAAAAGACTACATCTGCGCCGACGCGAGCGCGGAGGAAATAGGCAAAATTCTCACGGCCATTGGGCTTGAGGTGGAGAGCGTAGAGGCGGTGGAGAGCGTGAAGGGCGGGCTGCGCGGCGTGGTGGTGGGGCACGTGCTCACCTGCGAGCCGCACCCCGACGCCGACAAGCTGCGCGTAACCACCGTGGACGTTGGCGGAGAGCAGCCGCTACAGGTTGTGTGCGGCGCGCCCAACGTGGCGGCGGGGCAAAAAGTGCCCGTGGCAACCATCGGGACAACCCTCTTTTTTGCCAACGGCGACGAGGTGAAAATCAAAAAATCGAAGCTGCGCGGCGTGGAGAGCAGCGGCATGATTTGCGCCGAAGACGAGCTGGGCATTGGCGCCTCCCACGCCGGCATCATGGTGCTCGACGCCGGCGCCAAGGCTGGGCAGCCGCTGGCCGACTTGCTGGGGCTGGAGAGCGAGCTGATTTTTGAAATCGGGCTTACGCCAAACCGCATCGACGCGGCCTCGCACGTGGGGGTTGCACGCGATTTGGCGGCGTACTTGGCGGTGCATTGCCCCGAAAAGCTGAAAGGCTTTGCCTACCCATCGGTAGAAAATTTTAAGGTGGATAACACCTCAAACGCTTACAGCGTAAGGGTTGAAAATGCGGAGGCTTGCCCGCGCTACTGCGGCGTTACCATATCGGGGGTAACGGTGCAGGCCTCGCCCGAGTGGCTGCAAAAGCGCCTCACCGCCATAGGGCTGCGCCCCATCAACAACGTGGTGGACGCAACCAACTACGTGCTGCACGAGCTGGGGCAACCGCTACACGCCTTTGACGCCGACAAAATTGAGGGCAAAACCGTTGTGGTGCGCACATGCCCCGAGGGGACAATTTTTAAAACGCTGGACGACGTTGAGCGCAAGCTTTCGGCGCAAGACCTGATGATATGCAGCGCGGAAAAGCCCATGTGCATTGCCGGCGTTTTTGGCGGAACGGACTCGGGCGTTACGGAGGCAACCCAAAATATTTTTCTCGAGAGCGCCTGCTTCAACCCCGTGTGGGTGCGCAAAACCGCCAAGCGACACGCGCTCAGCACCGACGCTTCGTTTCGCTACGAGCGCGGCGCCGACCCCAGCATTCCGGCAACGGCGCCCAAGCGCGCAGCCATGCTCATAAAGGAGCTGGGCGGCGGAAGCATCTCGTCGGAGGTGGTGGACGTATACCCGCAGGCGGCGGAGCGGAAAAGCATTGCGCTAACCTTTAGCGGCATTTGCGCAAGCATTGGGAAAGCGATTGACAGCAGCGTTATCAAAAAAATCCTCACCGCGCTGGAGCTGGAGGTTACGCGCGAAGACGGCGACAGCATTACCGTCAGCGTGCCCACCTACCGCATCGACGTTACCCGCCCGTGCGACGTGGTGGAGGAAATTCTGCGCATCTACGGCTACAACAACGTGGAAATCCCGCAGCACGTGCACGCCTCGCTGACCCACACCGCCAAGCCCGACAACGAGCAGCTGGTCAACGCGGCAGCCAACCTGCTGTCCAGCCAAGGCTTCAACGAAATAATGTGCCTGTCGCTGACCAACGCCAAGCGCTACGAGGGGCTGCACTCGTACCCCCAAGAAAAGCTGGCGATGCTGCAAAATCCCAACAGCATAGAGCTGAACGCCATGCGGCAAACCCTGCTGTTTGGGGGGTTGGAGACCATTGCCTACAACATCAACCGCCGCCAGCCCGACCTGAAGCTGTACGAATTTGGCAACACGTACTGCAAGCGCGCGCCGGAGGGAAGCGTAACCGAACGCTTTGGCGAGGAGGCACACCTGAGCCTCTTTGTAACGGGCGCGCAGCACAAAAAAAGCTGGAATGCGCCAACGGCGCTGAGCGACTTTTTCACGCTCAAGAAGTACGTGGAGCTGCTGCTGCAACGCTTTGGCGTCAACCTGCACGCGCTGCAAAGCGCCGAGCTGCCCACCGACATTTTCTCCGACGGCGCGGCGTACAAGCTGAACGGGAAAGATTTCCTGTCGATGGGCGTCGTGAGCAAAAGGCTGCGCAACATGTTCGACGTTAAGCAGGACGTTTTCTTTGCCGAAATGCGCTGGCAAATCCTGTACAGCTTTGTTGCACGGCAAAAAATCACCTACGCCGAGCTGCCCAAGTACCCCGAGGTAAACCGCGACTTGGCGCTGCTGCTGGACAAAAGCATCACCTTTGCCCAGCTGCGCGAAGCGGCGCACAAAACAGAAAGGAAGCTGCTCCAAAGCGTTGGCCTGTTTGACGTGTACGAGGGCGACAAGCTGCCCGACGGGAAAAAATCATACGCCCTCTCGTTCACGCTACAGGACAGCGAGCGCACGCTCACAGATTCGGAGATAGAGCGCATCATGGGCAACCTGATAAAAGCTTTTGAAAGAGATTTTGGAGCGCAGCTGAGGTAATTATGAGAACAAAAGAGCTATCTTTGCGGGAGGTAAAAATTTGTAACCATTAAGAGCAGCAATATGCACATAGCCAATCCCCTATACGATGTCGTCTTCAAATTTATGATGGAAGACGAAAAAGTGGCAAAAGCCTTCATCTCCGCCATCATTGGCGAGGAGGTGCTGGAGCTTGATTTTGCCGCACAGGAGCACACGTTCAGGGTCTCCCAATCCGGTCAAGCCAAACAAAAAGGCGAAAAAAAAGGCAAGCAAAAGGAGGAGGCGTTTTTCACCGTATGCCGGTTTGATTTCTCCGCCAAAATAGCCACGCCCAACGGAGGCTTCAAAACCGTACTGATAGAGCTGCAAAAAGCCAAGCTATCGTCGGACATCATGCGCTTTCGGCGCTACGTGGGGGTACACTACCAAAATCCGAGCAACATCTACGGCGAAGAAGATGACAAAAAAGCCCGCCAGCTATACTGCAT
>JAITQP010000094.1 GCA_031288885.1 Prevotellaceae bacterium
ATCAGGAGTGGTGCTTGGAGTGCTACCTGCGCAAGCTGTATCCGCTGTTTAACATTGAATTTATTTCGCTGCAAGCGGAGGACATGGCGGCGGGCATTCGCGTAAACGACCCCAACAACTCCGGACGAACGTACCTGAGCGGAAAAGGCCTGACGTACCCCGCAGACTTCCCCAACCCCATTGCGGACGAGCTGGCCGCGGTGCGCGAGGAGGCCAACGCCCACGTGGAGCAAATGTGCCGCAAGCTAAACGAGCTGCTGGCAAGCGCCGGCGCGGGTTTCCTGCTCGACTTTGCCGCCATCAAGCGGGAGCTGACCAAGGGAAGCATCCGCGAGCGGCATCTGGCAAAAGCCCTGCGGCTGGAGGCGTACAAGCGCTACAGGGGCAAGGAGGAGCTTGCCGGCTTCTTTGAGCGCCTGTTTGGCGGGAAAAAGCCGCAAGCCGACGTGGACAACCACGCGGCGGTAGAAAACGAGGTGCGCGGCAACCTGCTGAAGTCGGGCGGCGCAGCCTTTGTGCCGGAAAACCAAAAAGCCTTTCTGCCGTTAGACAGCGTCCGCAAAATCATCCTGACGGCGGGCGGCATCCCCACCTACCCCTTCCTTGCGGACGACGCCAAGGGCAGCTTCACCGACTTTGAGCAGGACGTGGTAAAAGCCGCCGAGGTGTTGAGGCAGCGCGGCATCTACTCGGTGGAGTTCATCACCACGCGCAACTCCATGGAGACGCTGGAGCAGTACGCCACCTACCTGCACGAGCAGGGCTTTGTGGTAACGTTTGGCAGCGAGCACAACACGCCCGCCATGGAGCCCGTAAAGCTGACGGCGCGCGGCGGAAAACCGCTTTCGCAAGCGCTGGTGGAGATAAGCTACGCAGGCGCCTGCGTGGTGGCGGCGCACCAGCAAGCCGTGCTCAACAACAAGCAAGGCTACCTCGATGCCAGCGGCAACGCCGACGTTGCCCACCGCGACGAGTATATTAAAGAGGGAAACAGCATTATCAAATCCTCAGTAGAATAAGAGGCTGTAGAGCAGATGACCGACAGTATTCACACCCTATATCAGCGCGCCATCAGCTTTGCAGCCGAGCGGCACGGCGAGCAAAAAATTCCCGATAGCGCAATACCTTACGTCGTACACTTGAGTAACGTTTGCATGGAGATACTGTTTGCCGCGCAGGCGACGGACAGCTTCGATTTACCGCTGGCAGTACAGGTCGCCCTGCTGCACGATGTGCTGGAGGACACGCAAACGCAGGAAGACGAGCTGACAGAACGTTTTGGACGGCAAGTCGCATCCGGCGTAAAAGCGTTGACCAAGAACGACGCCTTGCCAAAGGAAGAGCGCATGTCCGATTCGCTACGCCGGATAAAGCAAACGCCCAAAGAAGTATGGGCGGTAAAGCTGGCAGACCGCATCACCAACCTGCAACCGCCTCCCGCCCGCTGGACGCAGGCAAAAATCGCTCAATATCGTGCCGAAGCGCAAATTATCTACAACGAGCTCAAAGACGGCAACGCATATCTGGCGGAGAGGCTGAAATCGAAAATAAAGAAATATGCCATAAACGATGCGCAGTGAAAGCCCGATTATTCATCCTACTAACAGCCTTAATAGTTAGTTGAATTATTTTGTCCGCGAAATTTCTCATCTCTATGCGGTGTTATTAAAACAATGTATGCATAAAACGTTTGCGAAAGTCCCAATAAAAATAGTACTTTTGCAAACAAAATATTTCAACGATGAAAGAAAACGAGGTGCGTAAAATTAAAGATTGGATTGATTATGGTTTACAGCGCGGGAAGTCCACTTTTTCTCGACAGGAACTTGTTGCACAGTTTCCTCACATATCAGAGAAAACGGTAAAGAACAACTTGACATTGCTGGTAAAAAAAGGTGAGATTTTTTCTGTTTTTAAGGGTTTTTACTCAGCCATTCCAGTTGGTTATGCATTGATTGGTATTGTGCCTCCCGAATTTTATATTGATGACTTAATGAAATATCTTGCTCGCCCATATTATGTCAGCTTACTTAATGCGGCATCGTTTTATGGAGCGGCACACCAGAAGCCGCAAGTATTTTCCGTAGTTACCTCGCTGCCTGCTTTGCGGGATACGACAAAGAGAAACATTCGTATAATTTTTATTTCTACGCGCAGAACAATTCCTCAACAATGGTTAAAATCGTTCAGGGGTGAAAATGGCGATATTCAGGTTTCGTCGCCCGAGCTTACTGCCGCCGATTTAATCACTTTTCAAAAAGAAATCGGAGGTTTAAATCGTGCTTGTACTGTCTTATACGAGTTAATGGAAGTTGTAAAATTCGGCAAATTGGATAAAACATTTTTTGACTATGTTCCGACTTCTACCATTCAACGTTTGGGTTACTTGCTCGAAAATGACTTGGAGCAACCAAAACAGGCTGATATTTTGCATTCAAAAGCCGAGACTCATGGCCGTAAATTTCAGAAAATTCCCCTAAAATATAGTAAATCAACGGAAAATTGCGAAGTGAACGCAAAGTGGAAAATAATTGTTAATGAAACAATAGAGGTCGATGAATTATAGCGATAATTTTTAAAATAAAATTATGATACCGGAAAGAGCGATAAAAGAATGGTCAGAATTTCTTCCGTGGAAAATAAAAGAGTATATCGAACAGGATTTAATAATTTGTCGCGCTATTGTTGCGCTATATAGTGACGAATATCTGGCAAATCATTTGGCGCTTCGAGGCGGTACCACTTTAAACAAATTTTACCTGCATCCGCAACCGCGATATTCCGAAGACATTGACTTGGTACAAATCGCATCAGAGCCAATCGCGACGACTATGGATAAAATTCGTAATGCGCTTTCGTTTCTCGGCAAGCCGATAGTGAAACAGAAAATGCATAATAATACGCTTATTTTCAGATTTATGAGTGAAGTACCGCCGGTGATACCCATTCGTTTGAAAGTGGAAATCAACACGCGGGAACATTTCAACGTGCTGGGGTTGACGCAACACGAGTTTAACGTGAATAATCAATGGTTTTCGGGCAGCTGTAAAGCCACAACATATCACTTGGAGGAGCTGCTGGGAACAAAACTCCGTGCACTATACCAACGCCGCAAAGGTCGCGATTTATACGACCTCTACAAAGCGCTATCAACACAAACCGCCAATACGGAAAACCTGATAAAGTGCTATCGCGAATACACCAGCTTTGTGGTGGACGCTCCTCCTTCGCGAAAGGAGTATCTGCAAAACATGGAGTTAAAATTAACGGATGACGAATTTCTGGGCGATACACAGATGCTGTTACGCCCCGATGAGATATATGATCCGCAAGAAGCGTGGATATTAGTAAGAAGCCGTCTGATTGAAAAACTCTAAGAAATAGTATATAACCTTAATTCATAATTATTATGACACCCGAGCTACAAGACCTCGTACAGATTTCCCAATTCTACGGCAAAGACAGCCGTTACGTGATTGCCGGCGGCGGCAACACCTCATACAAAACCGGCGACAAGCTCTGGGTGAAAGCCAGCGGCTACAGCCTTGCCTCCATCACCGACGAGGGCTTTGCCGTGCTCGACCGCGGCAAGCTGAGCGTGATTTCGGCAAAAGCCTACCCCGCCGACCCCGCCCTGCGCGAGGAGGAGGTGAAAAACGACCTTGCGGCAGCCTGCCTCACCAAAGACCGCCGCCCAAGCGTGGAAACCTCCCTGCACAACGCCCTGAGCGCACGCTTTGTGGTGCACCTCCACCCCACGCTGGTGAACGCCCTGATGTGCTCGCAAAACGCCGAACAAGCTACCGCCGAGCTGCTGGGCAACAAGGCGCTCTACATCCCCTACATTGACCCGGGTTACGTACTTTTTAAGGAGGTGGAAACCCGCATCAACGCTTACAGGGCAAAGCACGGCGCGGAGCCCGAGGCGATTTTGCTGCAAAACCACGGCATTTTTGTGGGCGCAGACGCCACCGAGCGCGTCAAAGCCGTGTACGACGAAGTATTGGGAAAGATTGAGGCAGCCCTCGTTGCGCCGCTGCCGGAGGAGCAGGGCGACATCGCCAGCCCGACCGGCGTGAGCGTACAGGCGGTACTTCCCGCCCTGCGCATGATGCTAAGCCGGCAAAGCCAAAAAACGCTGAAGGTGGCCAGCAGCGCCCTCGTAAGCCACTTCAGCAGCTCCGAAGAAAATTTCCAAAAAATATCCCGCCCCTTTTCGCCGGACATTATTGTGTACTGCAAGTCGCGCTACATTTACGTTGACGGCAGCGGAGAGGAGGCGATATTGCTTGCTGCGGAGAAAAAAATCGACGCCTACGTCAAGCAGCACGGGTACGCGCCAAAGGTAATGCTCATCAAGGGCGTTGGCTTAGTGGCGGTGGGCGACAACGCCGCCGGATGCGACGTTATTCTGGATGTTTTTCAGGATATGATGAAAATCGCTTTCCTTGCGCAGTCCTTTGGCGGGGAGCACCCCATGACGCAGGCGCAGGTGGATTTTATCGACAATTGGGAGGTGGAGAACTACCGTCGGGAAGTCAGCTCCGGCGCGAGCTCCGGACGCGCGGAAAACAAAATCATTGTCATCACCGGCGCAGCGCAGGGCTTTGGCGAGGGCATTGCGCGTTGCCTCATCAGGGAGGGCGCAAACATTGTGGTTGCCGACCTCAACGAAGCCGCCGGCGTGCAGGCCGTGCAGCGGCTCAACGAGCTGGCAAAGGGCAACCGCGCGGTCTTCGCCAAGGCCAACGTAGCCGACGTCAGCAGCGTTGACAGCCTCATGGAGGCCACCGTCCGCAGCTTTGGCGGCTTGGATGTTTTCATCAGCAACGCCGGCATCCTCCGCGCGGGCGGCTTGGAGGACATGACGCCCGAAAGCTTTGAGCTGGTCACCAAAATCAACTACAGCGCCTACTTCTACTGCGCGCGGGCGGCCTCGCGCGTGATGAAGCTGCAAAACCGCTACAGCGCAACGAGCTACGGCGATATTATCCAAATCAACTCCAAGTCGGGGTTACGCGGCAGCAAGGCCAACTTTGCCTACGCCGGCGGAAAGTTTGGCGGCGTAGGGCTTACGCAGTCGTTTGCGCTGGAGCTCGCGCCGTTTCGCATCAAGGTCAACGCCATCTGCCCGGGCAACTTCTACGAAGGCCCCCTCTGGAGCGACCCCCAAAACGGGCT
>JAITQP010000186.1 GCA_031288885.1 Prevotellaceae bacterium
TTTCTCCGGTTACGAACGCTGTAACGGCGCCCAGCGTTGCCGCTTCCTCCTCAATAAATCCGGCGTGTCCGGAGTTTTCGAGCGCCAGCGTTTGCGCCTGCGGAAAGCGCTCCATGAGCGCCTGCGCCGTTTCCCAAGGAATGTACCTGTCCTTTTTGCCGAAAACAAAGAGCAGCGGCTTGCCGAACGCACCCAAAAATTCGCCCATATCCTCCCGCTCCCTCATGCCGCGCAGCGAGGCCATGGTTCCGGCGTCGTCGGCAAGGAGGGCGCAGGTTTCGAGGTCGGCAAGCGGCTCGTAGAGGCGGCTCACGTTGTCGGCGGCAAACATAAGGGGGAGGCTTTGCAGCGCGAGCAGCTCCCGCTTGCCTGCGGCAATCAGCGCCACCTCGCGGTCGCGCTGCCGCTTTTTTTCCTCCGTATCGGCGTCGGGCGTGGAGTGCATCAGGCAGAGGCGGGATACCAGCGCGGGGTGATTTTTGGCCAGCGTGAGCGCCACGTAGCCGCCCAGCGAGTGCCCCACCACCGCCACGCGCTCCGCAGACAGCGCGAGGCAGGCTTCGCGCGCCACCTCCGCCATAAGCTCCATGCTGTTGGCGTGGGGATGCGTGCCGCTAAGCCCGTGCCCGGGCAGGTCGAGCGTGATGGTGTACGCGGTTTTGCCCAGCTGCTTGGCAAAGCGCTCCCACACCTCGAGGCTTTCCATGTAGCCGTGCAGGAGCAGCGTCGCCACGCCGCCCTTGTCCGGCGGCGCGCCGTACGTGGCTACGCGCACCGGAAGTCCGCTGCAGGTAATAAATTTTTCCATGCCGCAAAGATAAAAAAATTATGCATAAATCCGGCTTTGTAAATATCGTAGGCAACCCCAACGTTGGCAAGAGCACGCTGATGAACGCGCTGGTGGGCGAGCGGCTGAGCATCATCACCAGCAAGGCGCAAACCACGCGCCACCGCATCATGGGCATCGTGAGCGGCGGCGACTTTCAAATCGTATACTCCGACACGCCCGGGATACTGTCGCCGCGCTACAAAATGCAGGAGGCCATGATGAAGTTCGTGGGCACCGCCTTTGTTGACGCCGACGTTATCGTGTACGTCACCGACGTGGTGGAGCAGATAGACAAGCACGCGAGCTACATTGAGCGGCTCAACAGCCTCACCATTCCGGTGGTGATAGTGGTGAACAAAATAGACCTCACCACGCCCGAAAAGCTGGAGGCGCTGGTGGAGCAGTGGCACAAAACCGCGCCGCGCGCGCGCATCCTGCCGGCGTCGGCGCTGGAGAAGTTCAACCTCGACGCGCTCTTCAAAACCCTGCTGGAGCTCCTCCCCGAGGGCGAGGCCTACTACGACAAGGACACATTTACCGACAAAAGCCTCCGCTTTTTTGCCTCGGAAATCATCCGCGAAAAAATTTTCCTCACCTACAGCAAGGAGGTGCCCTACTGCGCAGAGGTGGCGATTGAGGAGTTCAAGGAGGAGGAAAGCATGTACCGCATATCGGCGGTAATCTACGTGGCGCGCGAGTCGCAAAAGGCCATCATCATTGGGCATCAGGGGAAAATGCTGAAGAAGGTGGGCACCGAGGCGCGCAAGGATATGGAGGATTTTTTTGAGAAAAAAGTATTCCTCCAAACTTTCGTAAAGGTAAACCCCGACTGGCGCGACAACGACCGAATGCTGCGGGAATTTGGATACGTTAATTAGTGGTTAACGGTTAGTGGTTGGTGATTAGTGGCGCGAAGCGTGGAGGGTGGGGCGGTTGTAATGATGGAAAAAACGTAAGGACGGATTTAAAACCCGCTTCCGTGCCCAATTCCCCGTAGGGGATTAATATCAATAGAAAACAGCGACCCTCTATCCCTAATTCCCCGTAGGGGATTAATCGTGCCCCCATTTCTATTAATCCCCTACGGGGAATTGGGGCGGCGGAAATGCTCGTTGCTATTGATATTATTGTCCTACGGACAACCGGAGCGCAGCGGAGCCAATTCACAAAACCATACCGTGCAAAGTATAGAATGCTACTGCGCAGGCAAAACCACGCGGAGGCCAACGCTGGCCCAGCGGGCGGAAGCGTTGTTATAGTAGCGGATGGCAACACGCGGATAACCAGCGACATCGATGTTCCAGTCACCACCGCGGACTGTACGAAAAGTGCCGCTTGCAGGACCTGTAGTGTTAGCGTTAGTAGCCCCAGACCAGCTATAGCCGGATGCCCAAAAGTCCCAGCATAGTTCCCAGACGTTGCCGCTCATATCATAAATACCAAGTCCGTTCGGTCTCATTTGACCTACGGGATGCGTGTTTCTCGCATTAACGGCAGACCATGCAACCTTACTAAGGTCGTCGCTCCCGCTATACTTATAATCATCGCACTTACCTCCCTTGCACCCACGCGCTGCGTACTCCCACTGCGCCTCCGTTGGCAACCGGTAACCGGTGGCGTTGGCATTCAGGGTTACGTTATTGGAGCCATTAATGGTGTAATATTTCGTCAAACCCGACTTCTCGCTCAGCGTGTTGCAGAATAACATTGCTTCGTCCCAACTCATATTCTCCGCCGGTCGCTGGTCGTCGCAGGGTACATTACCACAGTTGTTTCCTTTCCACAAAAAAATATTTTCATACGAAGTTCCAGCCATCACCGCATTCCACTGCGCCTGCGTTACCTCATATTTTCCTATCCTAAAGCTGCTCAACATTACGGCGTGAACAGGCAGCTCACGATTGCCGTCATAACACTCGCCATCCTGACACCCCATGGTAAACGTCCCTCCCTCCACAAACACCATCTCAATATCCACCTCCGCAGGGTAGCTATGCGCGGGGGCGGAAGTGCTACGCCTGCGCCCCTGTCCGCGCATTTGCTGCGCTAACGCCGAAGATACTCTCGAAATGTCACCGCTAACTACGTTGGTGCGAATGTAGCTGCCTTTGCCGGACAGCTTGCTATCTTTTGCATCAATGAGCTGCGCCGAAAACATGTGGTCGTTGCCGCTGATGTTGTCAACTACCAAGCATATCGTCGATACGCCGTTGGCGCGTCCCCACGTGGCAAGCGCGTTTCGGTCTATGCTGCCCGCTGTGTGAGCGGCGCGCAGCTCGGTAAGCTTGTTCGCCACTGCGTTGTTGGCGCTGGGTAGCACGTCGTATTGGCTGCTGCGGTTAAGGTCGTTGCCTATTTGGGTGGCGAGCGGGTTGATTAATTCATCGCTTATGCCCACCACAAATACTGCCAGCTTGGGCTTGCCGGAGCTTTGCGCCTCGGCGGTCATCATGCCTGATGCTCCAACGAGCAGCAAGGCAAATAAAGGAGCCAAAATCTTTCTCATGTTTACAATTGTTTTTTAGGGTTATTAAAAATGATTATCGTTTACAATGCTGTGCGCGATAATTCGAAATGCAACCCTTGAGCAGCGCTTCGCTGTTTTTTGCTATCTTTGCTGTTTAATAAGAAAAACGAGCTAACCGTCATGCTTCCAACACCGTGGTCAGCTCGTTTCGGAAGATGCTTTCTGCGCCGCGCGGGCGCGGGGCTTGTTGCATCTTTTCGTTGCCAATTAGTATAGTTGGTGCTGTAAGAATGATTTCGAGCGCAAAGATAATACATATTTCTGTATTATAAAAATAAAAACACAGAATTTTGTAATAATATTTTTTATGGATGAGATAACGCAAAGATTTTTAGATTATTATAGCTATCTTAAAAATGATGTGGTAGTTAAAAATGCCACTCAGTTTGCAAAAAGTATTGGCATAAGTAATTCATTAATGACAGAAATACTAAAGAAGCGTTCCAATATTGGATTAAGTCCAATACAAAAAATTGTACAGCTGTACGGTGCAAACGCCGAATGGCTTCTTACAGGCAAGGGTGAAATGATTAAAAATACTCAAGCGGCTGAAAACACAAATAGCGCTGGCGCTGCTGGGAGTAAGGTTTATGGAAATGGCGTGAGCGAGGTTTCGGTAATAGCCGGTCTTATGAAGTCGTTGGAGAAGAAAGACGAACAGCTGGATAGGAAAGATGAGCAGATAGACAGGTTGTTGGGGATTATAGAAAAGTTGCGCTAAAGTTTTCCGGATTGGCTACGCTTTGCTTACAATGACGAAATTGCATTAGACATATTATTAGCACATTACAAAAACGTTGTTGCAACGATGAACGCCGTAGGCGTTTAATTTGGATAACCCCGAGTTGCACTCCGCTTACTCGGGGTTATACGTATCATATAAAGTCCAATGGATTTTTTTAAATAATGACCTATAAGGTACTACATGTGGTACGTTTATGCATTGCTTTCAGCACGCTTCGCGTCATTGCGAGCGAAGCGAACCAACCCGAGCGAAGCGGAGCTCCACGAAGTTAATCCACCGACGCCCGCATTGCGTTCGTTGCCTTACCCGTATTTCTGAATTGGCTGTGCCGAGTTACGCTTCGCTCCGGTTGCTTCGCTTCGCTCGCAATGACGCGAGGCGTGCAACGCCGCTACACCCGCAATGACGGGAAAAGCGGTTTTTGTCAATTCCCCGTAGGGGAATAATATCAATAGAAACGGGAAATCCACAGAACCCCCCATTCCCCGTAGGGGATTAATAAAGACCGGTGAAACGGTTAAAGCCCTACGGGCTATCAAAACCGTAAGCGCCCATTTTCTATTGATATTGTTCCCCTACGGGGAATGGCGAAACCCTCACCGAAGGTAACTGGGGGCGTGCCCATCCGTT
>JAITQP010000212.1 GCA_031288885.1 Prevotellaceae bacterium
AAGCTGCTCGAAAAGCAGAAAAAGGGCAAAAAGCGCATGCGCCAAGTAGGCAACGTGGAGGTGCCGCAGGAGGCGTTCCTCGCGGTGCTCAAGATGGAGTAGGGGAGAATTAGGAATTACGAATTAGGAATTAGGAATGCGCTGCGCGTGTCATTCCGCCCATTGCACTTGCAATGCTGCTCGCCCCCTGCAGTCATTCCGACCGACGCGCGCGAGGTACGAGCGCGCGGAGCGGAGGAATCTCCCCGCATACAGCCGTAGCCCACACGCCTTGCGTTATTGCATGCTTTGCGTCATTGCAACCGGAGCGAAGCAGTCCAGAACATAGCGCAAAAATCCTGTAAAAGAGTAAGCACAATCAATTATTATATAAAGGAAAATAAATTTTTTCAAATAACGATTTTATAGGGTACTACATGCGGTATGGTTTATACATTGCTTTTAGCATGACTTGCAATGATGGGAGCAAGGCGCTCGCTACAGCGACGTCATTTTATTGATTGCGCAGGTTTTCTATAATACCCAAAAGCCTGTCGATTTGCTCATCTTTTTTCTCCAACGATTTCATAAGACCGGCTACTAACGTAGCGTCGCTTATTCCACCTCCCCAAACGCCACCTCCGGAAATGCCGGCGCTACCTGCGCTTTCAGCCGCTGGAGCATTCTTAATCATTTGTCCCTCGCCGGTGAGCAGCCAAACCGAGTTGAGCTCCGGATACTGTAGAGTAATACCCTTCATCTTGTCAGGAAAAATGGTGTGCTTTATCCCCTTTACGTACCCGTTCGACAAACCACAAAGCCTTTCAAATGAACGAACAGATATTTTTTTGTGCCTGATAAATTCCACAACACGTTGTTTTACAGTTTGTTCCATAATAAATGGAGTTAATGTTTATTAAATTGTAGAATATTAGCCCGCGATATTTTGAAAACGTAGAGTTTTAATCTATTTTTGTCGCCGGAATAATCCTTGCAGCGCTAATCTACATGGCGTAGAGATATTAGTAAAGATGCAAGCAAGCGCACGCACGCTCAGCGTGCTACGCAAACAAGCATCTTCGGAAGCGAGCTGGCTACGGTGTTGCAAGCATGACAGCCAGCTCGTTTTTCTTATTGAACCACAAAGATAGCAAAAAAACCGCGAAGTTTGAGCTGTAGTATAGCTCATACAAAAAACAAACAGAATATCCTCCGCGTCTGCGTCCCGTCAGGGGGCAGAATGCTTGGTCGATATACTTAACAACCCTAAAAAACAATTGTAAACATGAAGCAAAAATTGACTTCTCTGCTTGCTTTGCTGCTCGTTGGCGCAGCAAGCATGATGACCGCCGGAGCGCAAACCAAGCCCACGCTGGCGGTATTTGTAGTGGGCGGTGACAACGCGCTTGTGACGCCGCTTACCACGGCGATGGGTACCAACCTGACCTCCGGCGGGCGTTACACGCTAACAACCTCTGCGAGCACAGGCAGCAAGCTCACGGAGCTACAGGCTACGTACGCCGCCGGAGGCGGTAGCAGCATAGACCGGAATGCGCTTGCCGCGTGGGGACGTGCTAACAGCATATCGGCGATATGCTTAGTGGTGGACGACAAGAAAGGCAACGACCATATGTTTTATGCGCACCTTATTGACACCAAAGACAGCAAGGTGAATGGCAGAGGCAGCTACATTCGCACCGGCATAGCCGCGGGCGACCTGCCGCGGGTAGCGCTGGCGCTGTCGAAGCAGCTGGAGGAGCCAAGGCGCAAGCGTAGCACGGACACGCCTGCACGTAATTACCCTGCGGAGCTGGATATTGAAATGGTGTTTGTGGAGGTGGGCACGTTTGAGATGGGTTGCCAAGATGACGCATGCCAAACTAATGAATTGCCTGTGCACACGGTAAGGCTAACGAAAAACTTTTACATGGGAAAGTTCCAGATAACTCGTGCGCAGTGGAAGGCAGCTATGGCGGGTCACCCAACTCTTGCTAACGCGGGCAAGATAACGTATGATGACCAGCTACCCATTGAGAATGCGCGTTGGGAGGAGATAGACACAGCTTTTCTTCCGCGGCTGAACGCACTGACGGGAAAAAACTACCGTTTACCCACCGAGGCGGAGTGGGAGTATGCAGCACGCGGCGGCAAGCATAAAAGTACTTACAAGTTCTGCGGGAGCGATGACATTGACGAGGTTGCATGGTATCAAGGCAACAATCCCTCCAACAAGACGTATCCGGTTGGCTCCAAAAAACCCAACGCGCTCGGTCTTTACGACATGAGCGGTAATACATGGGATTTTTGTTCGGACTGGTACGATCCCGATTACTATAAGACTATTGCGAGTGGCGCTACTGACCCTAAAGGACCTAATGCGGGCGTTAGCCACGTGGTTCGTGGTGGCAACTGGGGCAACCCCATACAGTATGTACGCGTTGCATCGCGACTTTACCAACTTACCAACACCGCAGGCTATGTTGGTCTCCGCGTGGTTCTGGATGCGCAGTAATTCTGCCTGCTCTTATCTTCTCAACCCCAACAGGGCTCAAAACCCTGTTGGGGTTTGCTTTTCGTATGCATTTGCCGGAAAAGTGTGGGTGGGTTTGAAACCCGCCCCTACAACGCGTTGCAATGATGAAAAACAAAAAGGGCGGGATTGACCCGCCCCTACAGCATATAAATTACCACGCTTTGCGCACTAATCACTAATCACTAAAAAAACTATTTCTCCAGCGCAATCTCCAGCACGTCTGTGATGGCGTCAACGTAGGTAAAGGTAAGCCCTTGCAGGTATTCCTTTTTTATCTCGTCAATATTCTTTTTATTTTCAACGGGCAGGAGGATGTCGGTGATGCCGGCGCGCTTTGCCGCGAGTATCTTTTCCTTAATGCCGCCTACGGGCAGCACCTTTCCGCGCAGGGTGGCCTCGCCCGTCATGGCCAGCCCGCAGCGCACCTTGCGCCCCGTAAACACCGACGCAATGGCGGTTACCATCGTTACCCCCGCCGAGGGGCCGTCCTTGGGGATGGCGCCTTCGGGAACGTGAATGTGCAGGTTGTTTTCCGTGAACATTTTTGGGTTGATTTTCAGGAAATCCGCCTGCGCCCGCACGTACTCCAGCGCAATAACGGCGCTCTCCTTCATCACGTCGCCCAAGCTGCCGGTGGTCGTAATGAGCCCCTTCCCCTTGCTGATGCTCGCCTCCACAAAGAGGATTTCGCCGCCGTTGGGCGTCCACGCCAAGCCCGTAGCCACGCCCGTAAAGGCGTTTTCCAGCGCTTTGTCCTTTATGAATTTGGGCGTTCCCAGCGCCTCGCGCAGGTCTTTTTGCGCCAGCTGGGGGGCGTATTCTTTGCCGGAGGCAATAAACTTTGCCGTGTGGCGGATGATTTTTGCCAGCTGTTTTTCCACTCCCCTCACCCCCGACTCGCGCGTGTAGTTTTCGATGATGTAGGTCACCAAGCTGTCGGAAATTTGCAGCTGGTCGGGCTTCACCCCGTGGTCTCTCAGGAGGCGCGGCAGCAGGTGTAGCCGCACTATCTCCACCTTTTCCTCCTGCGTGTAGCCGCTCACCTCTATCATTTCCATGCGGTCGCGCAGCGCGGGGTGGATGGTGGACGCGTTGTTTGCCGTGGTGATGAACAGCACGTGCGACAGGTCGTAGTCCAGCTCGAGGAAGTTGTCGTAGAACGTTGCATTTTGCTCGGGGTCGAGCACCTCGAGCAGCGCGCTTGAGGGGTCTCCGCGAAAGTCGTTGCCTACCTTGTCCACCTCGTCGAGGATGATGACAGGGTTGCTTTTTTTGCACTTTTTGATGGTTTGGATAACCCGCCCGGGCATAGCGCCAATGTAGGTTTTGCGGTGGCCGCGTATTTCGGCTTCGTCGTGCAGGCCGCCAAGGGAAATTCGCCCAAACTCCCGCCCCAAGGCTCTTGCGATGGATTTCCCGAGCGACGTTTTCCCCACGCCGGGGGGGCCGTACAGGCACAGTATTGGCGATTTCAGGTCGCCCTTGAGCTTTATTACGGCGAGGTGCTCCAGTATTCGCTCCTTTACTTCCTCCAAGCCGTAGTGGTCTTCGTCGAGCACCTTTTGCGCCTCGCCCAGCTCCAGCTTATCCTCGCTGTACTCGCCCCAAGGCAGCTCCACCAGCGTTTGCAGGTAGTTGAGCTGCACCGGATATTCGCCGCTGTGCTGCATCATTTTTTCGGCTTTTACGGCTTCGCGCTCAAACACCGCCGCCACCTCTTCGCTCCACTTTTTTGTTTTGGCCTTTTCGCGCAGCTGCTTCACCTCCTGCTCAACGGGGTTGCCGCCCAGCTCCGCCTGAATGGCTTTCATCTGCTCGTGCAGAAAGAACTCGCGGTTGTGCTGGTCAATTTCCTTGTGCACCTTTTGCTGGAGCTCCGACTTGAGCTCCATTGCCTGCCGCTCGCGCAGCAGTATCTCCAGCAGCGCCGACGCGCGCTGCTCCACGTGGTCGAGCTCTATCAGCTTTTGCTTTTCGTCGCCGTTTATCTCTATATTCACGGCCAAGTAGTTGATGAGGAAATGCTTGTTGTCGATATTTTTGACGGCAAATCCCGCTTCGGGCGCCAAGTGCGGCGAGAGCTTGATGATGGTCATCGACACGTCGCGGATGGAGCCGATTATCAGGTCGTAGTTTTCGTTGGGCGTGGCCGGAATGACGTCCTCCAGCGCCTCCACGTTGGCCACAAAGAATGGGTCGTCCGAAACCATGCTGCCCAGCGCTATGCGCCGCGTGCCCTGTAGGAATACGGTGATGGAGCCGTCGGGCATTTCGAGCAGGCGGAGTATGGTTGCCGCCGCGCCCACCTTGTGCAGGTCGCCAAAGGCGGGGTCGTCCAGCTTGGCGTCGCGCTGCATCACCGCCGCCACTCGCTTGTCGCCGTTGTAGGCGGTGCGCGCCAACCGCACCGCCTTGTCGCGGCTAATGTTGATGGGCATTACCACGCCGGGGAACAGCACCGAGCTGCGCAGGACAAGCACCGGCAGCTGCGGCGGCACTTTTACCTGCTGCAGGTTTTGCTCATCGCCTTCGGCGTGCGCGGGGATGAATTCGTCGTTGCTGCTGCTGGGCTGTAGGGTATATGAAAGTTTCATTACGAGGGGTTTTTCAATATTCAAGTAAAAAGAGCTTTCGATACCTCGAAAACTCTTTTACGCAATTTAAGATAACCGTCAGGCCAACAGCTATGCCTGCGGGGCGGGGCGGTGGTTTTTGTAGCGGCTCATAAACTTGTCCACACGTCCGGCGGTGTCCACCAGCTTCATCTTGCCGGTGTAGAAGGGGTGCGATGAGCTTGAGATTTCGACCTTGTACAGGGGGTACTCAACGCCATCAACGGTGATGGTTTCTCTTGTATTTACCGTCGATTTGGTAATAACAATGCTTTCGTCCGACAGGTCTTTAAATACAACCGGACGGTAGTTCTCGGGGTGAATTCCTTTTTTCATTTTTTATACATCAAAAAAACAGTTTATATTCTCCTTTTGGGCGAGGGCTGCAAAGGTAGCTTTTTTCTAATTCAAAACCAAAAAAAACAGCAACCTAAAAAACGCACGCGGCTACCTCCGGCTAACCTTGCTCAGCAGCCGCAGCATCTCCAAGTATAGCCACACTAAGGTGAGCATGAGGGCAAATGCGCCGTACCACTCCATGTACTTGGGCGCGGCCATTTGCGCGCCGCGGTCAATAAAGTCAAAATCCACCAAAAAGTTGAGCGCAGCAATAACCACTATAAATACGCTAATGCCGATGCTCAGCGGCGACGCGTCGTGCAGGAATGTTGCCGGCGTAAAGATGCTCGCTATCCACGTTGCTAAGTAAAACAGGGCAATGGCGCCGGTGGCAATGATAATGCCGCTGCGCAGCTTGTTGGTAACCTTAATTGCGCCCGTGCGGTACAGCACCAGCATTAGGAACAGCACGCCAAACGTCAGCCCGACGGCTTGCAGCACAATGCCATTTGTCTGCGCGTTGAACATGGCAGACAGCGCGCCAAGGCACAAGCCCTCGCACACGGCGTACAGCGGCGCCGCCCAAACCGACCGGCGCGGGCTGAATATCGCTATGAGCGAAAATACCAAACCGCCAATAAGCCCTCCTACCATGTAGAACGTCACCGCGTTGGGGTTAACGGCGTTGACATACATTTGCCACGTGTAGCTCGCGCCGAGCACCGCCAGCAGCAGCAGCAGCAATGTTTTGTGAATGGCGCCGCGCACGGTCATTACCGAGTAGTCGGTTAGCGAGGCGTTGCGCGCCGCCTCAAATACCTTGTCGTTGAGCGCGGGGCTGGAGGAGCTGAATAAGGACATAATCTACTATACTAAAGGTTGAGAGTGAGAAATTACTCTTGAGCGAGCGTGCCGGCTCGTACGTCGAGCGAGCGTCTTTTTTCTTACGGAGCGCAAATGTAGCAAAAAAATTTGGAATTTCGATTAAAAGTGCTTACCTTTGCACCCACATTTTACACATGGTGGGTGTAGCTCAGCTGGTTAGAGTATCAGATTGTGGTCCTGAGGGTCGTGGGTTCGAGCCCCATCATCCACCCCAACAAAAAGTTGCCGGCGTTAGCGCGTAGCGCCGCATACTTTAAAGCATTCCGAAAGATGGGATGCTTTTTTTGTGCGCCGAATGCAGGTGCGGATTTCGCAAGCAGCTCATTTGCAAATGTCCAAAGCTTGTACTACTTTTGCCCCGAAGTTTAAAGTCGATAAATTTACAGTCAAGACGAAGAAAATTTGCACCAGCTTGGTGCAGAATTGCAAGTTTCCAAGAATAAATGGATATAGCCCAAGTTGAGAAAGTTATTTTGGTGAATTCAAAATTTGTTTCTACATTTGTAATCCAAACTCATTGGTATAAGTATGAAAAAAGAAGTTTCAAAACTCTTTCTAAATATTGCCCAACTTGTAATTGGCGGTGTTATTTTAAGCAGCATAAGCACAAGAGGCATTGAATCTACAAAACTTCTTATTGCGGGTTCAATTGTTGCAGCGCTTCTGATTACTGCTGGGTTAATTTTTTTCTGGTTAAGTAACAAAAAGTAGTAAGTAATTATGGAGCTCATTTATTTATTTTGCGCATTTGGGATAATTGCCTTGGGCGCTATCATTTATGGTTGTGTTGCTATTTATAAATTAAAGCAACAAAATCCTGCTGCCTAACTGCCTATATTTTTCTGTATTTAGGTGTTTTAGGAATATATTATATAAAATCTCCCAAAATTTACATTAATGGAGAGGCACGCTTCGCGTCATTGCGAGACCCGAACCCATATACGGGTAAAAAAGGGAAAAGACGAAGCGCTGATAATATGTTTAAGTAATTTCGTCATTGTGAGGTGGAGCGGCTTGAAAAGCCGGATTTTCATAACCGCAGGTCAGCGACCTGCGGACAGGGAAACAGGCTCTCTCTCTCTCCTGCCTGAAAGGCAGGACTGCTAAGACTTAAAGACTTAAAAGTACTGCCTTTCAGGCAGAGAGAGGAGGAGGGATGCCCTCTCCGCAGGTCGTTGACCTGCGGTTATGAAGATTAAGCCCTTTCAGGGCTTGCGAGAAAGGGAGAAGCCCTCCCAAAAATGGAAAAGCGAAATTTGTAATATGCTAATAATGCG
>JAITQP010000229.1 GCA_031288885.1 Prevotellaceae bacterium
ATGCTTGCTGCGCTAACGAGCAGCAAAGCACATACGGAAATCATTGTCTTTTTCATTTTCATTACGTTTTGAAATTGATTTGTTTTCCCTCTACTCTAAAGGCTTTTCGTGGGAAGTAGTCCGCCCGTTGTTTTGAGAGGTTTCTGCTCCTCTGCCCGTTGGTGTGGTTGGGCGTCCACGTAGGGACATAAAAAAAGCGTGGAACTTAACTGTTTCCCGACGTTTGTGGTATTTACCGTAACCAGCATTATAAGGAATAAGTCAAGTTCACGCTCACGCGTGAACATTGTAACTTATTCTTCTATAATGCATCATCAAATCGGTAAATTTTCAAACGTTAGAAGAATAAAAGCACAATGCTTCTTAAATATGTTTTAAAAGTATGCGCGCATTACCGCGCTGTGTGTGTCATAGGCACAAATTTTTTTATATGTTCAGCTGCAAAGGTAGAAACATTTTTTGTTAATGCAAACGAGAGGGGTGATTTTTTCCAAAAAGCGGCGCAAAGCGAAGCAATCCAGCGTCGCACGCTGCGCGTTGCCTTGCCCGTATTTCTGGATTGCTACGCTCGCAATGACGCAAGGCGTGTATCTCCGTTAATGTAATGCAAAAAAAACATGCTGCATTGCCACCCTCAAAGGAGCAGG
Organism: Prevotellaceae bacterium; assembly: GCA_031288885.1. Classification (GTDB taxonomy): domain Bacteria; phylum Bacteroidota; class Bacteroidia; order Bacteroidales; family UBA932; genus JAITMY01. Next base: position 648 of record JAITQP010000229.1, read on the forward strand.
CAACGCAGCATGGCGTTTGGTTAATCCGAAGGGTTAGCGGGCGGCGAGCAGGTTTAGCGTGCTCGCCATGTCCACCGTCATTTCGGAGGTACCGGTGTAGAACTTGGCGGTGTTGTCGTCAACAAACTGCACCAGCTTGGTTTGCTTGCCGTTTTCGCTCAGCGACCACGTTTTGGTGGCCTCGTCGAACAGGAAGTCTGCCGACAGGTTGCTGCCGAGCAGCTCAACGTGGTAGCCGTTGGTGGTGGATTTCACGTGGTATTCGCCTTTTTCTCCCTTCACGGTAACGTCAACGTTAGCCAGCGGCGACTGTCCCGTCCAGAATTCCAGCGAGTTGAATAAAATTGCGTCAAGAAAGTACGAAACTTCGTACACGGGAATAATGGTCAGGCACACAAAAATGAGCTCGTTAACCCACTTGTTGTTGGTCGCCTTTTTGTTCCAGTCCAACACCTTGTTGAACAGGCTAAACGACCCGATGCACGATGACATAAGCACCATACTTGCGCCAACCAAAAGGGCGGCAACGCTTACTTTAATTCTTTTCATGTTATAATTTTGTTTTTAGTGACCGGATAGCCTGCATGTCGGCTACCCATGATTTTTTTTACGTTGAAACGAACATGCTCGTTTTTAGCTGCCCTCGGGGGGCTATATTCTTGCCTTAATGGCGGCTGTTTCCTTTTCGTAGCCGGGCTTTTCGAGCAGGGCAAACATATTTTTCTTGTACGCCTCCACGCCGGGCTGGTCAAACGGGTTTACGCCCAGCATGTAGCCGCTAATGCCGCACGCCTTTTCAAAGAAGTAAATCAGCTCGCCGAGGGAGCGCTCGCTCAAGTCCGGCAGCTCAATCCGGATGTTGGGCACTCCGCCGTCCACGTGCGCCAGCTGCGTACCCAGCTCCGCCATGCGGTTTACCTCGTCCACGCGCTTGCCGGCAAGGAAGTTCAGCCCGTCCAGATTTTCCGTGTCCGGCGGAACGGTCACCTGATGCTTGGTTTTTGCCACGCTCAGCACGGTTTCAAAGAGCATGCGCTCGCCGTCCTGCACGTACTGCCCCAGCGAGTGGAGGTCGGTGGTGAAGTCCACGCTTGCCGTAAAAATGCCCTTCCCGTCCTTTCCCTCGCTTTCGCCGTAGAGCTGCTTCCACCACTCGGCAACGAAGTGCAGCTTGGGGTTGAAGTTTGCCAGCACCTCCACCTTTTTGCCTTTTGCGTAGAGCGCGTTGCGCACGGCGGCGTACTGCGCCGCAAGGTTTTTCTCAAAGGGGACGTCCGCCCCCGTGCACTTTTCCATTTCCGCAGCGCCCTGCACCAGCGCGGCAACGTCGATGCCCGCGCAGGCAATGGGCAGCAAGCCCACCGGCGTGAGCACGGAAAACCGTCCGCCCACGTCGTCGGGGATGACAAAGGTTTTGTAGCCCTCCTTGTCCGCCATGGTGCGCAGCGCCCCGCGCGCCTTGTCGGTGACGGCAACAATGCGGTTTTTTGCCTCGCCCTTGCCGTAGGTTTGCTCCATAAAATTTTTGATGATGCGAAACGCCAGCGCCGGCTCGGTGGTGGTGCCCGATTTGGAGATAACGATGCACGAAACCGATTTGCCCTGCAAGGTTTCCATCAGCTCAAACAGGTAATCTTCGCCGATATTTTGCCCCGCAAACAGCACCAGCGGCGACTTGCGCTTGCTCCTGTCCTGCAGCGCATCGAAGGTGTGCGACAGCGCGTCGATGACGGCCTTTGCGCCCAGATACGAGCCGCCAATGCCGATAACCACCACCACCTCTACGCCGGCGCTCAGCTTGGCGGCGGTAGCTTTTATGTCGGCTATGTCGGCAGCCGAAATGGAGGTTGGCAGGTGGAGCCAACCCAAAAAGTCGCTCCCCTTTCCGTTGCCCGCGTGAAGCGTGCGGAGAGCCTCAGCTGCTTTGCCTTGCAGCAGCTGCACCTCGGCAGCGCTCACCGCGCCTGCCGTCTTTGAAACGTCCAAATGTAACATGTAATTTTCTGTTTTAGATTAATTATCAATTTAATTCTTAATTCCTAATGACTTTGTTGCAGCGGAAAAATCCGGCTCAAATTCGGTAATTTGCCGTAGTTGCTTTCACATTCCGTTAGGAATGTATCGCTCGGTAGAAAAGGCAACCATACACCAACCTTGCATTCCGTAGGAATGCAACCAAAGGAGGCATTCCTGTTGGTATTTTAACCCCCAAAAACGTTACTGGAGCGTCCTGAAAACACGGTTGAAGCAAGAAGGAATTGAAGGTACTACAAATTGTAGTACTTTGAAATTGGCTACTACGGTTTAAATCCACTTTAAGCATTAAGAACTTGGACATTCTGTACGAAGATAACCACCTCATTGCCGTCAACAAGGCCAGCGGCGAGCTGGTGCAGGCCGACAAGGAGTGCAGCCAGTCGCTGGAGGAAAGCGTAAAGTCGCTCATCAAGCTGAGGGACAAAAAACCCTCCTACGTGTTTCTCGGCGTGGTGCACCGCTTGGACAGGCCTGTGAGCGGCGTTGTCATCTTTGCCAAAACCAGCAAGGCGCTGGCGCGGCTCAACGCCATGTTCCGGCTGGGGCAGATGCACAAAACCTACCACGCCGTTGTAAAAAACCGCCCGCCGCAGGACAGCGGCCTGCTCACCCACTACCTCACCCGCAACGAAAAGCAGAACAAATCGTACGCGCACGCCTCCCCCGCGCCCAACGCCAAGGAGTCGCGCCTGCGCTACCGCGTGGCGGCGGCAAGCAGCACGTTTTTTTTGGTGGAGGTGGAGCTGCTCACCGGACGGCACCACCAAATCCGCTGCCAGCTGAGCAAAATCGGCTGCCCCATAAAGGGCGACCTGAAGTACGGCTACGACCGCTCCAACCCCAACGGCGGCATATCGCTGCACGCGCGCAGCATATCCTTTATCCATCCGGTAAAAAAGGAGGAAATCCGCATCACCGCCCCATACCCCAGCGGCGACGTGTGGGAAAAGTTTGTTAGCTATTAGTGGTTGACAAACGAAAATTGCAAGCAGCTATTTTGACAAACAACTTAAACAGATAACGGAAATGAATACTCTTGCCAATGAAATAATATTGTACCAACCCGAAAATTCTACGCAGCTGGAAGTTCGGGTGGAGAATGAAACCGTGTGGCTCACGCAAAATCAGATAGCAAACTTATTTGGCGTTAAGCAACCCGCCATTTCCAAACACCTGAAAAACATATTTTTGAGCGGAGAACTCAACGAAAACTCAGTATATTCCATTTTGGAATATACTGCCACAGACGGCAAAGCTTACCAAACAGGTTTTTACTCTCTTGACGCCATTTTGTCGGTTGGCTATCGGGTAAATTCCCGCAATGCAACGCTGTTTCGCATTTGGGCAAACCGGATTTTGAAAGATTATTTACTGAAAGGATATGTTGTAGATCAACGCATTGACCGTTTAGAGCGTAAAATTGTAGAGCACGACCAAAAGTTTGATTTGCTGATAAAAGCCTCCCTTCCTTCTCGCGAGGGTATTTTTTTTGATGGGCAGATTTTTGACGCCTATGCGTTTGTTTCCGGCTTGATAAAAGCAGCAAAAAAGGACATTACGTTGATTGATAATTATATAGATGAAAGCGTATTGTTGCTCTTATCAAAACGAGAAAGCGGCGTAACGGCTACCATTTATACGGCACAAATTTCGCCGGAGCTACAGCTTGACCTGCAACGCCACAACGCGCAATATCCGCCTGTTGAGGTCAAAAAGTTTAGCAAGGCGCACGACCGTTTTCTGCTGGTTGACAATACGGTATATCATATTGGCGCGTCGCTAAAGGACTTGGGCAGACGCTGGTTTGCCTTTTCAAAAATGGAACTTGCCGCAAATATCTTGTTGCAGAATATTACATAAAGTCCAATAAAAATTTACGCTAACGGAGATGCACGCCTTGCGTCATTGCGAGCGAAGCAAAGCAATCCAGAGCGCAGCGGAGCTCGGCGTAGCCAATCCGGAAAATTCGTTTCATTCTGTCTCCCGCTGCATTGCTTCACTTCGCTCGGAATGGCGGCAAGGGCAGGCGTGCAGGCGGGGGCGGCGGTGTGCACGCTTCGCGCCAGCTAATCACCCATAGCGAATCGCTAATAGCTCAAGGGTACATTTGTAAATCTAAGGATTTTCATGTAAGTTTGCAGGCTAATCGGAGAACAATTCTAACTAACTAACAACAACTACAAAAATGGCTGAAACCGCAACCGCCCCCAGCGCACCGGAGCGCTCACTCAACTTTTTGGAGGAAATTATTGAGGCCGACTTGGCGTCGGGCAAGCACACGCGCATCCTTACGCGCTTCC
>JAITQP010000233.1 GCA_031288885.1 Prevotellaceae bacterium
TAATTCCCCCATTTCCAGCTCCAGCGTTCCGCCCTGCTCAATGTCCGTAAAGGAGATGTAGAACTTGTCGTAGGGTTTGCCGTTGAGCAGGACGCGCTGAATGTATTTGTTTTTGGGGCTGTTGTTGGAGGCGATTACGGTAAACGTTTTGCCGTTTTTTACCCGTATGACGGCCTTGTCCACAATGGGGCTGCCGAGCACGTACTTTCCGCCCGCGGGCTCCACCTGATAAAACCCAACGGCGGAGAGGACGTACCACGCGGACATTTGCCCCACGTCTTCGTTGCCCGACAGGCCGTCGGGGGCGTCGTGGTACATGGCGGAGAGCGTTTCGCGCACCCTGTCCGCCGTTTTGTGCGGCTGCCCCGCGTAGGGGTACATGTAGATGATGTGGTGGCTTGGCTCGTTTCCGTGGGCGTACTGCCCAATCAGGCCGGAGATGTCGGGCGAGGCGTGCTCGCCCAGCTCTCCCTGAGCGATAAAGAGGGAGTCCAGCTTTTCGATAAACCGCTCCTTGCCGCCAAAGAGGTCCACCAGCCCCAGCACGTCGTGGGGGACGAGCCACGTGTACTGCCACGCGTTGCCCTCCGTGTAGTCGTTGTCGCGGTGCACCGCCTCAAAGGGGTTGAACGGCGTGCGGAACTTCCCGCTCGACGAAAGCCCGCGCATAAAGCCGGTGCTCCTGTCGAAGTAGTACGCGTAGGCCTTGCTGCGGTTGAGGAAGTAGGTGTAGTCTTCGGTTTTTCCCAGCAGCTGCGCCGCCTGCGCGAGGCTCCAGTCGGCAATGGCGTACTCCATGCACCTCGACAGCCCCTCCGATTCCTTGTCGTAGGGGATGTAGCCGTACTGCTTCAGGGAGCCCAGCCCGCGCTCGTCGAGCATAGCCGAGGTTTTCATGGCCTCGTAGGCGAGCTCCCTGTCAAAACCGTCGTATCCCTTCAGGAGCGCGTCGGCCACGACCGGAATGGCGGGGTTGCCCACCATGCAGTCCGTTTCGCAGCCCATCAGGTGCCACACGGGGAGCTTGCCCTGCTGGCGGTAGATGGCGAGCATGGTGTTTATGATATCGTTCACCTTTTCGGGGTGGATAATGGTCATGAGGGGGTGCGCCGCGCGGTAGGTGTCCCAGAGCGAAAAGGTGGTGTAGCACTTGAAGCCCTCGCCGGCGTGCGCCTGCCCGTCTGCGCCCCGATAGTCGCCGTTTACGTCGCAAAACTCCGACGGGGCAATCATGGTGTGGTAGAGCGCGGTGTAGAACGTGCGCTTTACGCGCTCGTCGCCGGTGGAGATGGCAATTTTTTGCAGCTCCTCGCTCCACGCCCTGTCGGCGCTGCGCACGGTTTGCTCAAAGTCCCAGCCCGCCAGCTCCGCCTGCATGTTGAGCTTGGCGTTTTCGATGCTCACGGGCGAGAGGGCAACCTTTACGTAGATTTCCTCCCCGCTGCCGGCGTCAAAAAACGCCTGCCCGTACACCCGCGGCGCCTTCAGCTCGCTCCCCGCCTGCTCGCCGCCGTCGCCGTAAACGGCAAAGCGCTTCAGGGGCTTGGAGAAAACGGCGGTGAAGAACACCCGCTGGTCGCGCGCCCAACCGGTGGAGTAGCGGTAGCCCGATATCACCGTGTCGCTCTCCTGCACGAGGTAGCCCTCCACAGGCCTATCCCACGCCTGCCCGTTTTCCAAATCTATGATGATGCGGCTGTCGCTCGCCGCCGGAAAGGTGTACTTGTGGAAGCCCACGCGCTTTGTTGCCGTCAGCTCCACGCTCACGTTGTAGCGGTCTAAGTGGACGGCGTAGTAGCCCGCCCGAGCCTTTTCGGTGGCGCGGTCAAAGAGGGAGAAGAAGCCGGAGGCGTAGTCGTCCGCCCGTCCGCGGCTGAGGGTAACGTCGCCAACGGCGGGCATGAGGTTAACGTCGCCCAAGTCGCCGATGCCCGTTCCGCTCAGGTGCAGGTGGCTAAAGCCAATGATGGTGGAGTCGGAGATGTGGTAGCCCGAGCACCAGTCCCACGACTGTGGGATGTTGGACGGCCCCAGCTGCACAAACCCAAAGGGGACGTTTGCGCCCATAAACACGTGCCCGTGTCCGCCCGTGCCGATGCGCGGGTCAACGTACCGCGTCAAATCCTGCTGCGACGATGCGCCCCCGCAGGAGGCTGCCGTGGCCGCGCCAACGCCAATGAGCATAGCATAAAGAGTAGCTTTTGTTGTCATGATGTTTTTTTGTTTAGAATATTTAGGAATTTATATTTCGCTACGCGTATTCCCCCACGTTCTCTACACCTTGAACGTCTGCAGGTCGCACAGCTTTTTGTATACGCCGGCTTTTTTTATCAGCTCGTCGTGGGTGCCGGTTTCCGTAATCTCGCCCTCCTGAAGCACCACAATGCAGTCGGCGTTGCGGATGGTGGAGAGGCGGTGGGCAATCACAATGGAGGTGCGGTTCTTCATCAGCTTGTAGAGGGCGTCCTGCACCAGCTTTTCGCTCTCGGTGTCGAGCGCGGAGGTGGCCTCGTCGAGGATGAGGATGGGGGGATTTTTGAGCACGGCGCGCGCTATGGCAAGCCGCTGCCGCTGTCCGCCGGAGAGGCGCACGCCCCTATCGCCAATGCTGGTGTTGTAGCCGTGCTCCATGTGCATGATGAACTCGTGCGCGTTGGCAATTTTGGCAGCCTCCACCACGTCCTCATCCGACGCGCTGTCCATCCCAAAGGCAATGTTGTTTTTTACGGTGTCGTTAAACAGGATAGCCTCCTGCGTAACAATGCCCATGAGGGTTATCAGGGATTTGGGCTGGTAGCGCCTGACGTCAACGCCGTCCAGCAGGATTGCGCCGGAGGTTACGTCGTAGTAGCGCGGGATGAGGTCGGCGATGGTTGTTTTTCCCGCGCCGGAGGGGCCTACCAGCGCCACCATTTTCCCCTTGGGGATGGTCAGGTTGATGTGCCTCAGCACCGGCGCTTCGTTGTAGGCAAAGCAAACGTCCTCAAACCGGATTTCCCGCGCAAACTCTTCCACCTCCACCGGATTGTCAACTTTTGTGATGGCCACCGGCGTATCCAGAATGTCAAAAATGCGGTCTGCCGCCGCCATTCCTCGCTGGATGCCCGCGTACGCCTTGCTAATGTCCTTTGCCGGCACCAAAATTTGGTAGTAAAATGCCAAGTACGCCACAAACTCGGTTACGGAGAGCGACGAGCTGCCGCTGAGCAGCATGATGCCCCCCAAAAGCATGATGAGCATGGCCACCGTTACCCCCAAAAACTCCGAGAGGGGCACCGCCATCTCCTGACGGTTGGTAGCCTGCTTTAGCGCGTTCCGGTGCGCAGAGTTGACCTTTGCGAAGCGCTCGCGCACGTACTTTTGGGCGTTGAACGCCTTAATAATTCGGCTGCCGCTAATGGTTTCCTCAATAATGCTCATCAAATCGCCCTGCAAGCTCTGCACCTCCACGGCCTTGCGCCGCAGCTTGCGCGACACCAAGCCAATCAGGCAGGCGGAGAGCGGAAGCGTAATCAGCGTAACGATGGTGAGCTGGTAGGACATGTAGAACAGAACGGCAAGGTTGCCCAGTATAAAAATGGGGTCGCGAAAAATCACCTGAAAGGAGGCAATTACCGAGGCCTGCACCTCGTTAATGTCGTTGGAGAGCACCGACAGGAGGTTGCCCTTGCGCTGGGTGGTGTAGTAGGCAAGGTGCAGGCGGACTATTTTGTCAAACAGCGCGCTGCGGATGTTCCGCATCACGTTAGCGCGCATGCGGTTGAGCACCCTGTAACCTAAATACTTGAAAAAGTTGGCCAGAAAGGACGCCAGCGTGAGCGCAAGCCCCACAAACACCAGCGAGCCAACCGCGCCGTGCACGTCCTTTATCTTCAGCAGCCCAAAGTAGAAAACCTCCTTAAAGTAGGCTACGGAGAGGGAAAAATCCGGCAGCTGGGCTATGCGGGGGATGGCGTCGCTGTCAAAAAGGACGTCCAGCAGGGGGATAATGAAGGCGAAGTTGAGCACGCCGAATATCATTGCCAAAATAACGACAACGAGGTACTTGGGCCAGTAGTGGCTGTACGGTTTTGCAAAACCGACTAAGCGGGAGAATTTATTCATGTAACCGCAGAAGAATAGATTTTTTTAGTGCGCTAAAGTAGGCAATTTTTTTCAAATGGCAAATTGCGCGGGCGCATTTCAAACCCAAAATAAACCCCCAAGCAGCGTTTTTTTTTGTACACTCTAAAATAATTTAGTATCTTTGCAACTATTTCATTAGCGTACTTTCAAATGGCAAACAGTCGTAAAATATTGTTCGTTAACCAAGAAATGATGCCGTACGTGTCGGAAAACGAGGTCTCCAAGGTCTCGCGCTACCTGCCGCAGGCAATTCAGGAGCAGGGTAACGAAATACGCTCTTTCATGCCGCGCTACGGTTGTATCAACGAGCGGCGCAACCAGCTGCACGAGGTTATCCGGCTATCGGGAATGAACCTCGTCATCAACGAGGCAGACCACCCGCTCATCATCAAGGTGGCCTCCATTCCCTCGGCGCGCATGCAGGTATACCTCATTGACAACGAGGATTACTTCAGGCGCAAGGAAATGCAGGTTGACGAGGGCGGCGCGTTTTTTGGCGACAACGACGAGCGCATGGTTTTCTTTGCCCGCGGCACGCTCGAAACCATCAAAAAGCTGCGCTGGCAGCCCGAAATAGTGCACTGCCACGGCTGGTTTTCGATGATAACGCCGCTGTTTATAAAGAGAGCGTACCGCGAAGACCCGCTTTTTTCAAAGGCAAAGGTGGTGATTTCGGTGTACAACGAAAGCTTTGACGCCCTTTTTGACCGCTACTTCCACAAAAAAGTGCTGCTTGAGGGCGTAAAAGCCAAGGAGGTGGAGATGCTCTCCAAGGTAAGCTACGTTAACCTGATGAAGTTTGCCATATCGTACTCCGACGGCGTGGTTATCGGCAGCAGCAGCATCCATCCGGAGCTGCAAAAGTACATTAAAACGCTAAAAATACCGGTGCTGCCCTACCACGAGGAGCAGTACGTAGAAACTTACATGAATTTTTATGACAAGATTTTTGCAAAAAAGTAAGCTCGCCATACCCCTATTTGCTGCGCTGCACCTGCTGCTTGCCCAAGCCTGCACAGAGGTAAACAAAACGCTGGGCGAAGACTTTGTACCCCCCAATCAGAAGCTGAAGGTAGAGGTGCGCGACGCCTCCGGCTTCTTCACCATGAAAAATATTACGCTCGACTCAACGATGTCCACCAGCAGCTTTAGCACGGCCATGCTGGGGCGCTTAGACGACGCGCGCTTGGGAAAAACGGCTGCGGGGTTTGCGGCGCAATTTTTGCCCGCCTCCTACACCTTTGAGTTTGAGGCGGGCGTTACCGGATTTGACTCCGTGTTCCTCATCCTCGGCTTTTCCTCAACCTACGGAAGCGACAATACGCCCATGACGGTTGAGGTGTATGAGCTCAACAGCGACATTAGCATCGACAGCACGTACTACGGAAAACCGGAGGTTGCCGAAAGCGTCTCCAAAATGGACGTAAACTTGGCGGAAAACAGCGGCAGCAGCGTTACCGACAAGAGCACCTCGGTGCGCGTAAGGCTGGATACCGCCGCGCAGCTGTTTAGCAAATCGCTGTCCAACCGGCTGCTCAACCACACATCCAGCGCCGACTCTTTCCTGACCTACTTTAAGGGCTTGTACGTAAAGGTGAAGGACAATGAGGGTGGAGGCTGCGTTAAATCCGTGAGCTTGGTGAACTCCACGTCCAGCTACGCCTCCAGCGCCATTGTGGCGTACTACACCTACGACAGCGACGGCGACGGCGTAAAAGACAGCGTCACCTCGTTCAGCTACCATGTGTTTAACTACACGCCACGCTTCAACGTTTTTAAGCACGAAAACAGCAATCTCCTGAGCGACAACAGCATGCTCTACATGCAAGGCTTGGTGGGAGTGGCTACGCAGCTGACCATAAATCCGGATTCGGTAAAAGCTTGGACGGGCGTTGGCGACGCAAAAAAGAATTACGCCATAAGCCGCGCAGAGCTGGTGCTGCACGTGCAGGACACGAGCGATTACGACAAGCTGAACAGCTACGCAACGCAGCTGCAATGCATTGTGGAGGCGAGCAGCAGCACAAGCGGCAAGTACGCCGCCATCCGGGACATGTACGCCTCGGACGGAAGCTTCAGCTCAGCCTTTGGCGGGGCTATCAACCGCTCCCTGATGCAGTATTCGCTCAACGTTACCCTCTACTTCAACAACGCTGTGAAAGGCGGCGCAACGTCGCCCATGATTATCATCCCCTACGGCTACACCTCAGACGCCAGTAGCGTGCTGATAAATAACACGAGCAAAAAACCCCAGCTGAAAATAACCTACGTGGAGATAAAAGAGTAGGGAAGGCAATCCCAGAAAAGCTAATCGTTAGCCGCTAATTTTCGTTTTGTAACGGAAATGCTCAGCTCGTAGAGCAGGTACATGGGCACGCTGACCAGCATTAGCGTAAGCGGGTCGGAGGTTGGGGTGATGACGGCGCCAATCACCAGAATGGCCACCACGGCGTGTCGCCTGTACTTTTTCAGCGTTTCCTTGCTTATTAAGCCAATGCGCGACAGCGTGTAGGCCAGCATCGGCATCTCAAAAACCAACCCCATAGACAGCAGCGTGGTGTAAAAAATGTTCATGTACGAGGTTAAATCTATGCGGTTAATGACCTGCGCGCCAAACTGGTACATGCCCAGAAAGCGAAAGGCGAGCGGAAAAACCATGAAGTACCCCAGCAAAACCCCCGTCAGGAACAGCACAATGCACGACAGGATGAGCGGAACGCCGCGCCTGCGCTCGTGCGGGTACAGCGCGGGGGCTACAAACCGCCACAGCATAATGATAACCACCGGAAGCGACAGCAGCAACCCCACGTACAGCGAGGCCGTGATGTGGGTAAAGAACGGCGAGGCTAACCGCGTGTTGAGCAGCTCCACCGCGAACTCGTCGGGGCAGAGGCCGGAAAAGTGCACCACCTCCGCCAGCCTGCACATGGCGCGGTACACCAAAAATTCGGAGCTTTGCGGAGCGAAGATGATTTGGGTAAGCGTCTCCTTGTTAAAAAACACCAGCGCGGTGCACGCCACGACGGCAATAGCCGAGCGCATCAGCACCCACCGCAGGGCTTCGAGATGTTCCCAGAATGTCATTTCGCGCGGCGCAGGCGCGGCGGCGTTGTTGTCATCCTGATATTTGTCCATGTCCGCTACTCCTCCCTGAGCGTCCTGTCGTCACCGCTGATATTTTTCTTCACCTCGCCCTCCATATCCTTCACGCCCTCCTTGAAGCTGCGCACGCCCTTGCCCAAGCCGCGCATGAGCTCGGGGATTTTTTTTCCGCCAAATAGCAGCAGCACCATCAGGGCTATGATAATTATTTCGGGCGCGCCAATGCTGTTGAAGAGACAAAGTACAGGTTTGATGTTCATTTTTTTGTTGGTAAAATGGTTGAGGCGCAAAGATACAAAATTTTCATCATAGCGGTTAGATTATTTGCGTTGTTTTTTGTAGCTTTGCCCATAATATTTTCTAATCATAAAATGCAAGCAAACATGAACGAGGTAAAAACTTTAAATTGTGCAGCGGATAACATTCGTATTTTGGCGGCAGCCATGGTAGAGAAAGCCAAGTCCGGCCACCCGGGCGGCGCTATGGGCGGCGCAGATTTTGTTAACGTGCTCTTCTCGGAGTTCCTGCGCTACGACCCCAGCGATGCGGCGTGGATTAACCGCGACCGCTTTTTTCTTGACCCCGGGCACATGTCGCCCATGCTGTACGGCGTGCTGGCGCTCTGCGGCAAGTACAGCATGGACGAGCTGGCGGCTTTTCGCCAGTGGGGCAGCCCCACGCCCGGGCATCCGGAGGTGGACGTGCAGCGCGGCGTGGAGAACACCTCCGGCCCGCTGGGGCAGGGGCACACCATGGCGGTAGGCGCGGCCATTGCCGAGCGGTTTTTGGTGGCCCGCTTCGGCGAGTGGATGAGCCACAAAACCTACGCCTTTATTTCGGATGGCGGCGTGCAGGAGGAGATTTCGCAGGGCGCGGGGCGGCTTGCCGGATACCTCGGGCTGCACAACCTCATTATGTTTTACGATAGCAACGGCATTCAGCTTTCCACCGAAACGAGCGCGGTGACGGACGAGGATACGGCAAAGAAGTACGAGGCGTGGGGGTGGAGCGTTATCACCGTTGACGGCAACAGCGCCCTGCAAATTCGCGAGGCGCTGCAAAAAGCCAACGCCGAGCGGCAGCGTCCAACGCTGATTATCGGCAAAACCATCATGGGCAAGGGCGCCCGCACCGCCGCCGGCGACAGCTTTGAGAATAAAACCGCCACGCACGGCATGCCGCTGGGTGAGGCCGGCGCATCGTTTGAGGAAACCGTTAAAAACCTGAACGGCGACCCCGCAAGCCCGTTTGTGATTTTTGGCGAGGCCGCCAAGCTGTACGCCGACCGCAAGGCTGCGCTGGAGAAAGCCGCCGCCGCAAAAAAGGCGGAGCAGGCTGCATGGGAAAAAGCGCACCCCGACCTCGCCGCAAAGCTGAAGAAATTTTTCTCCAAGGACGCGCCCGCGGTGGACTTTGCGGGGATTGTGCAGAAGGAAAATCAGGCGACGCGCGCGGCGTCGTCAACGGTGCTGGCAACGCTCGCCAAGAGCGTGGAGAACATGGTCGTGTCGTCCGCCGACCTGTCGAACTCCGACAAGACCGACGGATTTTTGAAGAACAGCAGGGCGTTTGCCAAGGGCGATTTTTCGGGGGCTTTTTTGCAGGCCGGCGTGAGCGAGCTGACCATGGCCTGCGTGATGAACGGCATGGCGCTGCACGGCGGCGTTATTCCGGTGTGCGGCACGTTCTTTGTCTTTTCCGACTACATGAAGCCGGCGGTGCGGCTGGCGGCCCTCATGCAGCTGCCCGTGAAGTACGTGTGGACGCACGACGCGTTCCGCGTTGGCGAGGACGGGCCTACGCACCAGCCGGTGGAGCAGGAGGCGCAAATCCGCCTGATGGAGCAGCTCAAAAACCACCACGGGCAAAACAGCATGCTGGTGCTTCGCCCCGCAGATGCGCAGGAAACCACGGTGGCGTGGAAGCTGGCGCTGGAGAATACCGCCACGCCCACGGCGCTCATCCTGTCGCGGCAAAACATCAAAGACCTGCCCGCTGCCGGCGGAAACCGCTACAGCGAGGCCTTGCAGGCAAGCCGCGGCGCCTACGTAGTACAAAAATCTCCGGCGCCGGACGTGGTGCTGCTGGCCAACGGCTCGGAGGTGTCCACGCTGGTGGACGCCGCAAAGCTGCTGGAGGAGCGCAAAAAGCTGCGCGTGCAGGTAGCTTCTGCGCCAAGCGAGGGGCTGTTCTTTGCGCAGGACGAGGCCTACCGTCGGGAGGTTATCCCCGCAGGCGTGCCCGTGTTTGGGCTCACCGCAGGGCTGCCATC
>JAITQP010000200.1 GCA_031288885.1 Prevotellaceae bacterium
AAACAATTTATCAAGCGGTTTTTTAGTTAGCATTTTTTGTGTGGCTGCCAGCTTGCTTGTTGCGGCGTCATGCAGCAACAAGCAAGCTCATCAACGCGCCGGCATCTTGGAAGAAGCTCCCAACTTTCGAGATCTTGGAGGCTACGCCTCGGCTAACGGAAGGCAAACGATTTGGGGCAAAATATTCCGCTCCCAAACGCTTGCTTCTCTCAACGAGCATGATGTGGAGAAGCTAAAAGAATTGGGCATAAAAACCGTCATTGATTTTCGCGACGACGATGAAGTACAGCACACGCCTTCCCGCTTACCCGAAAGCGTAAAAATAATTCGCCTGCCGATTGGCGTCGGAAAAAACAACTCTGCGAAGAATGACTCCACGCAACAAATCATGCAGCTGGCGATGTCCGGTCAGCTGGACAGCCTGCAGTGCGTGCGCTTTATGGAGGATGCCAACCGACGATTGGTAACGGAATTTGCGCCTCAATACAAAGCATTTTTCAATGTTCTCATGCAACCGGAAAGCTACCCGATAGTTTTTCATTGCACAGCAGGTAAAGACCGCACCGGATTTGCGGCAGCAATGCTGCTTAGCGCCTTGGACGTCAGCTGGGATACCGTGATGGCGGATTACTTGCTGACCAACCGTTATCGGGATTTGAAACCGCAGGCGCTTTGGGCGAAAATCCCGAAGGAGGCCTTACCTGCTATCCGGCAAATGAGAGGAGTTCAGCCATCTTACCTAAATGCGGCAAAAGCCGAAATCATCGACCGCTACGGAAGCATTGACAATTATCTGGAGGCGGAGCTGCACATCGGAACCGCTGAAAAAGAAAAACTTCGTAAAATGCTGTTGAAGTAGCTAAAACCAGCAGAGCTAACGCAAAAACATTGAAATACTAAATAGTTAGAACCGATTATGGAACAAAAACCCAAACGCTTACCCTACGGCAGCTCTAATTTTGGCGCAGTAATTACCGAAAACTATGCCTATGTGGACAAAACTCGGTTTATTGAGCTGCTGGAGAATGAAGCCAACAAGTATCAGTTTTTCATCCGCCCGCGTAAATTTGGAAAGAGCCTTTTCTACTCCATGCTCTACTACTACTACGATGTGAACAAAGCAGCCAGCTTTGAAAGCCTTTTCGGCAGCTTGTACATTGGAAAGCACCCAACCCCAAGGCGCAACAGCTATGCGGTGATGCAGCTCAACTTTTCGGGCTTGGATACCTCCAGCGAAGAGGGATTTAGAGCGTCTTTTTCCAACAATATTCAGGAGGCTGTCCGTGTTTTTGTTAATACTTACCGTGCGCATTTCCCCGAAGCCGACACGCTAATTCGCAGGATAGACGAAGGAAGACTTGGCGTTGGCGCCTTACAGGTAGCGTATGGCGCTGCAAAGTTAGCCGGCATAAAAATCTTTGTCCTCATCGACGAATACGACCACTTTGCCAATGACCTTATCGCCATGGGAAAAAATATGGGCAAAGCAGTGTATAAAATTATGGTCACCGCAAACGGACTTGTCCGCGATTTTTACGAAACGCTGAAAATCGGTACCTCCGAAGTGGTTGACAGAATTTTTACTACCGGAATTTCTCCCGTAATGCTCAACGATCTGACCAGCGGCTTCAACATTGCCGATAACCTCACCCTAAAAAGAAAATACAACGAAATGATGGGTTTTACGCAGCAAGAGGTGGAGGCGCTGATGCAGGAAACAGGCGTCAACCCCGCCTACATCAACGTAGATATGGAAATGTACTACAACGGCTACCTTTTTCATGAAGAGGGCGAAAACAGGGTGTATAATCCCTCTATGATTTTATACTTTTTTAACCAAATATTGGAGGAAAAGAAGCCTCCTAAAAACATCATCGACGAAAATCTGAAAACAGACTACGGGCGGCTACAGCGTCTGGCACAAAACGAAAATAACCGTACAAAACTCCTGAAAATCATCAAAGAGAATGGTATCGTATCGGATATTCTTCAGGAATTCTCCATCGACCGCATGTATGACGATGAGTATTTCGTATCGCTGCTTGTTTACATGGGAATGCTCACCATCGACAGGTTTGAGGAGGGATGCCTGCATCTGAAAATCCCCAACTACTCCATACAAACGCTCTACTGGGAATACATTGGCAAGATAACCGTCAACACAAACGAAGATGTTACTATAGATTTGACCGAACAAAGGGCTTCTCTACGGGAGTTGGCTTACCGCGGAAATCTTCACCCCTACATAGCATACGTAAGCCAGAATATTTTCCGCCGCCTTTCCAACCGCGATTTGGTTACTTTTGACGAGAAATACATTAAGATTATGCTGCTCAACGGGCTTTTTCAGAGCAAGCTGTACGTTCCGGTCTCCGAGCGGGAGGTGGAGGGCGGTTATGTTGACATGTACTTGCAGCGAAGTCCGTTGCTACCGGATATAAAATTCGAGTGGGTATGGGAGGTAAAATACATCAAAAAGGGAGAGAAAACAAAAGCAGCCCTACAGCGCGCAAAGGAACATGCTTTTGACCAGATAGAGCGATACCGCAATGCGCAATGCTTCTCCAATCGCAACGACGTTCGCTATGCTGCCATCATTTTTATCGGAAAAGACAAGTACGAAATTCATGAGCGGCCGTAGAGCACCGCACAGCTCCCTCACCTTTCCCCTCAGTGCACCTCCGACAGCTGCACAGGCAAGCCGGTGCGCAGCTGCAAAATGCCGGAGGTAATGAGCGTGTCGCCAACCGCCAAGCCCGAGGTGATTTGAAGCTCGGTTTCGGTACGGATGCCGGTTTGCACCGCTACGGGCTGCGCTTTCCCGCTACGGTACACGTACACAAGGTTGCCGTCCATTTCGGGAATAAGCGCTTCGGTTGGGATGGAAATAGCGTCGTTGAACAGCTTGAGCTGCAAGTCCACCGAAATGAAGCTACCGGGCTTAAGCGTTTCGCGCGTGTTAGGGTACATAGCGCGCAGGGTGGTGGTGCGGGTTTTGGCGTCCACGCGAGGCTCTATGGCGTACACCTTGGCCTCAAAAGGCTTCAGGTAGCCTTCCACCGTAAAGAATGCGGGCATACCGATGTAAACGTTACCGGCATAGCGCCCGGGAATGGAAAAATCGACCTTGAGGGGCGATATGCACGTGAGCTGCGTAACCAGCGTCCCGGGCGACACATACGCGCCCTCGCTGGTGTAGCGCAACCCCACAACGCCATCAAAGGGCGCAACGATGCTCGACTTTTCTATTTTGGCCTCTATCTGGGCAAGGTCGGCCTTGAGCGACTGCATTTCGGCAAGCGACTGCTCGTAGCTCTCGCGGCTAATGGCCTCGCGCTCCAGCAGGGTGCGCTGGCGCTGCTCGCGGTCTTCGGCCAGCTTGAGCTGCACGTTGATTTTATCGCGCTGCGCCTGCAGCTCGCTGTCGTTAATTTTCGCCAGCAGCTCGCCCTTTTTCACCTTTTGCCCCTCGTTGATGTTCAGCACCGTGATGCGACCCGACGACTCAAACGACAGGTCAACCTCCTCCGAAGCGGTGAGCGTGCCGGAGCTGTTGATGTACTCAATGATGGGCTTGGGGGAAATGACCACGCTGCGCACGCTCAGCGGGGGGCGCTTGGGCACGGACGCCTCCACAGGCTTACCCTCCTGCGGGCCATCACCGGCAAAGTGGCGGTAGGCCAGCAGCGCCCCCAGCACTAAGACGGCCAGCACAACGGAAATCCAACGAATAATTCTTCTTTTCATGACACAACTTCAGATTTTTAGGTTCACCAATCGCTTAGCGTTACGGCAAAAACGACGCAAGGTACAAAAATTTGCGGCTTATTCGTGGTAAGTAGTGATATAATGAGAAAAACGGAGCTAAAAGCGAAAAAATTCGAGCAAAACGGAAAAAAGCATACGTTGTTTTTGCACAACGGTGCAGAATTCGTAGATTTCATGTATCTTTGCCCCCAGCATTTAAAATTCAGCTCATGAAGCAGCATATCGTAGTGCTGTCCGGCGCCGGAGTGAGCGCCGACAGCGGCTTGGAGACTTTTCGGGACGCCGACGGGCTCTGGGCTAACCATCGGATAGAGGACGTTTGTACGCCGGAAGCCTTGAGGCGCAACCCCGCGCTGGTGCTCGACTTTTACAACCAGCGCCGGAGGCAGCTCAAAACCGTTGAGCCCAACGCAGGGCACTACGCGGTGGCGGCGCTGGAGGCTACGAGCGACGTGGACGTGATAACGCAAAACGTGGACAACCTGCACGAGCGGGCGGGCTCTACCAAGGTGCTGCACCTGCACGGCGAGCTGACCAAGTGCAGGAGCATGAAGGATGAGTCATACATCTGCGAGGTGGACGGCGACGTGCGGGTGGGCGACCTCTGCCCCAAGGGAGGGCAGCTGCGACCCCACATCGTTTTTTTCGGGGAGCCCGTGCCAATGATAGAAAAGGCTATGGATATTATTTCAACCGCAACAACGCTGGTGATAGCCGGAACCTCCATGGCGGTATACCCTGCCGCCTCCCTGTTCCGCTACGCCCCAAAAGGCTGCAAAATTTACGTGGTAAATCCGGCAGGCGGAGAGGTAAGCCGACAAAACGTTACCTACATCAGGGAGCGGTTTGCAGCGGGCATGCCGCCGCTTGCCAAGCTGCTGCAGTAAGGCCTCGCGTGCAAAATCGCTGCGTAAGCGCGACTTTTCCAAATTCAACTTAGGTTTAAAAATTATTAAAGAAAATAAAATATACCATGGCATTTTTTGCTCGTTTTTCGTCCAAGCCGGCTGAAGCGCAGCCGGTAGCACCGGATAGCGCGTTGGCGCAGGGGCTCGAAAAAACAAAGGAGGGGTTGTTCAAGCGGCTTTCGCGCGCCGTTATCGGCAAGTCGAAGGTGGACGATGAGGTGCTCGACAAGCTCGAGGAGGCGCTCATCCTGTCCGATGTAGGCGTGGAAACAACGCTGCGCGTGGTGGAGCTGGTGCAGAAGCGCGTGGCGCGCGACAAGGTGCTCAACACCGCCGAGCTCAACCAAATTCTGCGGGAGGAGATTGAGCTGCTGCTGGAGGGCAACGAAAATGCGACCTCTACCCTACCCGACACGCAGGGCAACCCCTACGTGGTAATGGTGGTGGGGGTAAACGGCGTGGGCAAAACCACCACCATAGGCAAGCTGGCGGCGCGGCTGGTGGCCGAGGGAAAGAAAGTCTACATTGGCGCGGCGGATACGTTTCGCGCGGCGGCCGTTGACCAGCTGGAGGTGTGGGCAGCGCGCGCCGGAGCCACCATTGTTAAGCAGCAAATGGGCGCCGACCCCGCCTCGGTGGCGTTTGACACGCTCAGCTCGGCAAAAGCCAACGGCGCCAACGTTGTATTCATCGACACGGCGGGCAGGCTGCACAACAAGGTAAACCTGATGAACGAGCTCTCCAAAATTCGCAACGTCATGCGCAAGGTTATCCCCAGCGCGCCCCACGAGGTGCTGCTGGTGCTCGACGGCTCTACGGGGCAAAACGCCTACCAGCAGGCCAAGGAGTTTAGCAAGGCAACGGAAGTCACCGCGCTTGCCATCACCAAGCTGGACGGCACGGCAAAAGGCGGCGTGGTGATTGGCATTTCCGACCAGCTAAAGGTGCCCGTAAAGTACATTGGCGTGGGCGAAAAGGTGGACGACCTGCAGCTGTTTGACAAGAAAAAATTTGTGGAAACGCTGTTTGGGAATTAAGAGTTAAGAATTAGGAATTACGAATTACGAATTACGCTACGCGTGTCAGCTATACTCATAACTTTATACGAAATCCGACACCCCCATACATGCACAAGCAAATAAACCTCATCACCCTTGGGTGCTCCAAAAACGTGGTGGACTCCGAAAAGCTGATGGCTCGCCTCCGGCGCGGCGGCTACACGCTGCTGCACGATAGCGAGGAAACGTCCGCCCAAATCGTCATCATCAACACCTGCGGCTTCATTACCGAGGCAAAGGAGGAATCGGTAAACACCATTCTGGAGTTTGCCGAGGCCAAGCGGCGCGGAGCTATTGAAAAGCTGTTCGTGTTTGGCTGCCTCTCCGAGCGCTACAAAGACGACCTGCGCAAGGAGATAGGCGAGGTGGACGAGTTTTTTGGCGTAAACAGCATGGAGGATATTCTTTCGCTGCTGGGTGTTCCGCCCGCGCAAGCGCCCGCCGGCGAACGCCTGCTGACCACCTCAAAGCACTACGCCTACCTCAAGATTTCCGAAGGGTGCAGCCGCCGCTGCTCCTACTGCGCCATTCCCCTCATCCGCGGCAGGCACGTTTCCACCCCCCTTGAGGAGCTGGTGAGCGAAGCGCAGCTGCTGGCCGCCAAAGGCGTAAAGGAGCTCATGGTGGTAGCGCAGGACGCCACCTTCTACGGCGTGGACATTTACGGGGAACGCCGCCTTGCCGCCCTGCTGAGCGCGCTGAGCGAGGTCAACGGCATTGAGTGGATACGCCTGCACTACGCCTACCCCGCACAGTTTCCGGACGACGTGATAGACGTGCTGAGCCGCAACAGCAAGGTGTGCCGCTACCTCGACATTCCGTTTCAGCACGTGAGCGACGCGGTGCTGAAGAGCATGCGCCGCGGCGTCAACCGCCGCCAAACCTACGAGCTGATAGACAAGCTGCGCAGGCGAGCGTCCGGCATTGCGCTGCGCACCACCCTGCTGGTGGGGCACCCGGGCGAGGACGAGGCGGCGTTTGCAGAGCTGATGGACTTTGTTCGCGAGGTGAAGTTTGAGCGGCTTGGCGTGTTCACCTACTCGGAGGAGGAGGGCACCTACGGGGCAAAGCACCTGAAGGATACGCTCACGCAGGAGGAAAAGCAGCGGCGCGCCGACGCTGTGATGAGGCTGCAAGCGGACATTTCGGCCTCGCTCAACCACGATAAGGTTGGGAAAACGTTTAAGGTAATGCTCGACCGTCGGGAGGGCGAGTACTACGTGGGGCGCACAGAGTTCGACTCCCCTGAGGTGGACGGAGAGGTGCTCATCACCTCCGCCAAGCCGCTCCGCTCCGGCAGCTTCTACA
>JAITQP010000260.1 GCA_031288885.1 Prevotellaceae bacterium
CTATTGCAATATCGGCTTCTTATTGTAACTTTGTGGCGTTAATGAAAATCATTTTATGGAAAAGCAACGACGAAACACGAAAGGCAAGCAGCTGGTAATGGAGGTATTTCAGCATGAAGCGGGGGCGCTCTGCCACGCCGACATCGTGCAGCGGCTGGCGGGAAAGGTTGACCGCGTAACTGTGTACCGCATCCTGCAAGGTTTTTTTGATGAGGGGGTAGTTCACAAAATATCGGCTGAGAACGGGAAAACCTACTACGCCCTGTGCCACGACTGCTCCGCCGGACAGCACGCCGACAACCACGCGCACTTCTACTGCATGGGCTGCAAAACCGTTTTGTGCCTCGAGGTAACGGGGCAACCTCCGCAGCTGCCGCAGGGCTACAGCGCGGCGGAGGCCTCGTGGCTTATTTCCGGATATTGTCCCAGCTGTAACGCGGTGTAGCATGAGGGTTGGGGCGCTAATTCTTCTTTTCGCGCTGCACGGCGGCGTTTTTGCGGCGGCGGGCTTTGCGCAGGCGGCGGACAGCCTGCGGCAGGTTGACCTCGACGCGGTTGCCGTGGTGGGCAGCGCGGCGGCGGCGCGGCAAAGGCTGCAAACGCTGGAGCTCCTCCACGCCCAAAAAGGGTACGTGCTGGAAAACCGGAGCGGCAGCCTGATGAACGCCTTGGAGAAGCTGCCGGGCGTTAGCGCATTTCAGGTGGGACAGGGGCTATCCAAGCCGTTCATTCGCGGGCTGGGGTTTAACCGGCTGGTGGTGGCCGAAAACGGCGTCAAGCAGCAGGGGCAGCAGTGGGGAGCCGACCACGGCTTGGAGATAGACCAGCACGGCGTTGAGCAGGTGGAAATTCTCAAGGGGCCGGCGTCGCTACAGTATGGCTCGGAGGCTATTGCGGGCGTTATCATCATCAGCTCTCACGCGTGGCGCGAGCGCGACGGGCTCACCGGCTCGGCGCTGCTCAACGGCGACAGCAACAACAGGATGCTTGGCGGGGCGGGCGATATTTGCTACCAAAAAAACAACCGGTTTGTGGAGGCGCGGGCAAGCTACCGGAATTTTGAGAGCTACCGCATTCCGGCGGCGGAGTTTACCTATCTGGGCTACACCTACCCTCTTCACCACGGAGTGCTCAAGAACACGGCGGGGCGGGAGGCCGACGCGCTGCTACAGGCGGGATTTCGCACCGGCAGCTACGAGGCCTCGGCGCTGCTGAGCAACGTGCATACCAAAGCCGGCTTTTTTGCCGGCGCCAGCGGCTTGCCCTTTCTTATCAACATGGACGACGACGGCAGGTACCGGCAAATCAACCTGCCCTACCACGACGTAAACCACCTGAAAGCCGTGCTCAACCAAACCCTCCGCCTCGACCGGCAAAACAAGCTCAGCCTCGACTTGGGCTACCAGCACAACCTCCGGCAGGAGTACTCGCCGCCGCACACGCACGGGCTTGCTGGGGTGATACCGCAGGGAAACCTTGAGCTGGAGATGCGGCTGCAAACCGTTAGCCTAAACGCGGCTTGGGAAAGCAGGAGCATGGCGGGCAGCACGCTTCGTGCAGGCGTCAACGCCGAGCTCCAGCACAACCGCGTGGGCGGCTACATGTTTATGCTGCCCGAGTTTGAGCAGCTCACCCTTGGGGCGTTTGCCATCAACCGCCTCCGCCTGTCCGGTGCGCTGACGGCTACCGCAGGGCTGCGCTACGACTGCGGGGGAGTGAATATCCACCGCTATGAGGGCGTGGCAGGGTATTTTGCCGTGCCGGAGCTGAGGAAGCGCGGCGGCAGCGTGAGCTTCATGGCGGGGATTGCCTGTGAGCCGCATCCGGCGTGGAACGTAAAGGTGAACGCCGGCAAGAGCTTCCGCCTCCCCAACGTCAACGAGTATGCCTCCAACGGCATTTCGCACCACCTGCTGCGCTACGAGCTGGGCGACAGCGCGCTCCAAGCCGAAACCTCCTACCAGCTGGACGTGCACGCCGATTTCAAAAGGCGGTGGAGCGAGGCCTTTGTTAGCCGCCTCACGGCGTCGGTGAGCGCGTTTGGCAGCTACTTTCCCAGCTTCATCTTTCTAAACCCCACCGGACGGTACTCGCCGCTGCCCGAAGCGGGGCAAATTTACGGGTACGTGCAATCGCAGGCGCTCCGCGCGGGCGGGGAGGCGGCGGTAGCGGTAGACGTTGCGCAAATCTTTAGCCTGACCGCAGCGGCGGAGTACGTGCGCGCCGTGGACATGGAGAGCGGCTTCCCGATTGCCTTTACGCCGCCGCTGAGCGCCGTAGGCGAGGTGAGCATGCGGTGGGGCAAGCTGCTGCGCTTTGCCGACAACCGCGTGGCCGTAGCCTACCGCTACGCCGCCGCCCAGCGACGCGTGGCGCGCAACGAGCTCCAAACGCCCGCCTCCCACCTGTTCGACGCCTCACTCACCTTGGGAGCGCCGCGCATCCGGCTCATGCTGCAGGTGCAAAATCTGCTCAACACAACCTACTACAAGCACCTCAGCTTCTACCGCCGGCTCAACTTGCCCGAAGCGGGGCGCAACTTCTTGCTATCTGTACAAATTCCAATAAATTCTTAAAGTTTAAATTTTTTAAAATTGAAAAGACAATGAAAGCAATAAAGACATTTTGTTACAGCGCAGCCTTGCTGTCGGCAGGCTTGCTATTTTTTGTTACCGCCTGCAATGAGAATGAGAAAGACGTCACCAAACCCGTAATTACGGTGGAAGAGCCTGCGGAGGGCGATACCGTGCACGCAGGCGAGGCGCACGGCCTGCACATGGAGTTTGACCTTGAAGATGAGTCGGGGCTTAATGAGTATAAGGTAGACGTCCACTACGGCGGAGATCACAGCCATTCAAGCTACGTAAAGACTACAGGTACGGGCTGGAGCTTCCAAAAGACGTACGGTGACGCCAAAGGTTTGAGAAACCACCATGCCCACCACCACAGCGACTCCATTCCGGCGGATGCAGCCTTAGGCGAATACCACCTCGGAATTTTGGCCACCGACGTACACGGAAACGAAGCGTCGGTTTACCGCACCTTTACGCTGGTAGCGCCCGACAACCACGACCACGACCACGACCACGAAGATGACCATGAACACGAAGACGAGTAAATCCTGAATTTTTCCGTACAAGAACCTTACGCTTGGAATTTATACAGATTGGTAATTCAGGATTACTCGCTTCATTTGTGCATAACCGCGCGAAGCAACATCGCGCGGTTATGTGTTTTTGGCAGCCCGCGCTACTCCGGCCAGCTTTGCGCCGTAAAGTTAGGTGAATATGGTAAGATTTCCAAAAGCAAATATTATTTTTTGCTCGTGGTGTGCATTAACAATTTTTTTGTACCTTTGCGCCTGTCAGTACGGCAAATCGTTGGAGCGCTGCGGATGGTGGATTTTTGCCGCATCCGGCGTTTGCATGTTTCACTAATTTTTTTTACACTTTGGAAGACGGTGTCCCTCTACTGCTTAGCGCAATTACAGTCCGACCGGATTTTTCACCCACCTTTGTAGCCGCCAGCGCTGCGCTGCTGGGGGCGCTGCTGGTTTTCTCAGCCCTTCTCGCGGGCGCAGAAGCCGCCTACCTTTCGCTTGCGCACGGCGACGCGAGCGCGCTCAAAGCCCGCTCCGGCAAATCCTCCGCAACGGCCATGTCGCTGCTTGAGCACCCCGACCGCCTGCTGAGCTGCACGCTGCTCGTTGGCAACGTGGTAAACGTGTCCATCATCATGCTCGCGGCGTTTCTTATGCAGCACACGCTGGCGTTTACGTCGGCGCCGCTTGGGCTGGCGCTCGAGGTGGTTGCCATTTCCCTTGCCCTGCTGCTGTGCAGCGAGGCGCTGCCGCGAATGTACACCCGCCACGGCGCGGTTTCGCTGGCAATTTTCATGGCGCTGCCGCTCTACGCGCTGACCACCGCCACAAAACCGCTCTGCCTTTTGATGGCGAGGGCTACGCGGAGCGTCAACCGGCGGCTACAGCCCAAGCACGTCGGCAGCATCTCCATCGACGACCTGTCCGGCGTGATTGACGTTATGCGCACCAACAACGCCGAGGACAGAAAAATCCTGAAGGGCATCGTTAAGCTCGGCAGCACCGACGTGCGCGAGGTGATGACGCCGCGCATTGACGTCGTCGCCGTAGAAATTAGCGCCACCTTTGCCGAGCTGTGCAACCTCATTGTGAAGTGGGAGTACTCGCGCCTGCCGGTGTACGAGGAAAACCTCGACAACGTCAAAGGCGTGCTCTACATCAAAGACCTGCTCAAGCATCTGGGCGAGCCCGACTTTGCGTGGCAAACGCTGGTGCGTCCGGCCTACTTTGTGCCGGAGAACAAAAAAATAAACGACCTGCTGGAGGAATTCCAAACGAACAAAAACCACCTCGCCGTGGTGGTAGATGAGTACGGCGGCGCGCTGGGCATCGCCACGCTGGAGGACATCCTTGAGGAGATTGTAGGCGAAATTTCGGACGAAACGGACACGGAGGAGCTGCCCTACCGGAAGCAGAGCGACGGCTCCTACATTTTTGAGGGGAAAACGCTGCTCAACGACTTCTGCAAGCTGATGAGCCTGCCCGACGGCTACTTTGACGACGTAAAGGGCGACTCCGAAACGCTCGCCGGCGCGCTGCTGGAGCTAAAGGGCGATTTTCCGGCCCAGTACGAAGAAATTCGATACAAGCAAACGGTGTTTGCTGCGGTTGCCTTTGAGGGACGACGCATACAAAAGGTGCGCGTGGAGTTTAGCTGAATTAGGAATTAGGAATTACGAATTAAAAATTAAAAATTAAGACTTAGGAGTTGAAGCGTGTGATGGTTAAAAAGGTTGAGCGTTTTGCGGCTTATCGCCGTGTTTTTTTTGCGCTGGCGGTCTGCGCCGCCGGCAGCGCGGTTTTGTCGTGCAGCAACAGGCAGGGCACCCCCAAGCCCCGCGGCTACTACCGGATTGCGCTACCGGAAAAGCACGACTACGCGCCGCTCGCCCTCAAGGGCTACCCCTACGCTTTTGACCTGTCGGCGTACGCCACCGCCACGCCCAACATCGGCAAGAACAGCGAGCCCTACTGGCTCGACGTTTACTATGCCGGCTACAACGCCATCCTATACCTCAGCTACAAGCGCATCACCAACACCTACGCGCAGCTGCTGGAGGACGCGCACGCGCTGGTTTACCGGCACACCATCAAGGCCGACGCCATTAGCGCGCAGCGCTTTGAGAGCGGCGACGGAAAAACGTTCGGCTACCTCTACGAAATTGGGGGAAACGCCGCCACCAACGTGCAATTCTACATCACCGACAGCACAAAACACTTCCTGCGCGGCTCGCTCTACTTCAACGTGCACCCCAACTGCGACTCCCTTGCGCCCGTCATCCAATTTATCACCGAAGACATCCGCCACCTGATGGAGTCGC
>JAITQP010000045.1 GCA_031288885.1 Prevotellaceae bacterium
TCTCCGCTACTCAATCCTAAAATACCGCGCGTGCGGGCTTGCCAGCAGGAGCCCGCAAACGGAGGAGGAGGGTATCATCATGTAGGTTTCGGTGAGCGTTACGCCCGTTGTGGCGGTGGCGTTGAGTAGGGTGAACAGCGTTGCCTTTTGGCGGTGGTCGGGGTAGGAGGGGTAGCCCACCGCGGGACGAATGCCCTGCTCGCTGCTGCTGCGCAAGCCTTCCCCGTCGTAGCCCCAAATGGTGGTGCGCACCTGCTCGTGCAGGTACTCCGAGTAGGCTTCGGCTAAGCGGTTGCAGAGCGTTTCCATCAGCAGCGCGCTGTAGTCGTCGCCGGAGGCGCGGTAGCGTTGGGGTAGCGGGTCTTTGGGCGCTACCGAAACCAGAAATGCGCCCACGAAGTCCTGAACGCCGGAGTCGCGCGGCGCGATGAAGTCGGCCAGCGAGAGGTTGGGTTTTCCGTCGTCCTGCTTTTGGAGCATTCGCGGCATGGGCAGCACGGCGAGGGTTTGCGCGCGCTGCTCGTCGGCGTACACCACAATGTTGTCGCCATCCGAGGCGGCGGGGAAGACGCCCACCACCGCCTGAAGCGAGAGCAGCTGCTCGTCGCTCATCCGGCTTAGCATTCGGTTGGCGTCGCTGAGGAGCTGGTTGGCGGCGGCGCCCTTTTCGGGGTGCTGCAAGACGTCGGGGTAGCGACCCTTAATGTCCCACGCGTACAGCAGCATCGACCAGTCGATGAGCGGCGCGAGGGTGGCAATTCGCACGTCGCGCTGCACGGTGAGCCCAAGGGTGCGGGGCGTGGCAATATTTTCGCGGCTCCAGTCAACTTTGAGCTTGTTGGCGCGCGCCTCCGCAAGGCTCACCAGCTCCTTTTTCCGGTTGGCCTCCTCGTGGAGCTTGCGCAGCTCGCGGAAGCGCTCGGCCTGCCGCTGCACCGTTTCCTCGCGGAGGTTTTTTTGCGTCAGGTTGCGCACCGCCGAGGCAGCCCGCGACGCGTCTTTTACGTACGAAACGCCGTTGGGGTACTGCACGTCCAGCTTCACGGCGGTGTGCAGCTCGCTGGTGGTGGCGCCGCCCACCATTAGCGGAATGTGGATGTTGCGCCGGTGCATTTCGCGCGCAATGTGCTCCATCTCCTCCAGCGACGGCGTTATCAGCCCGCTCAACCCAACGATATCCACCTTGTTGGCCAGCGCCATCTCTATAATCTTCTCCGAGGGCACCATCACCCCAAGGTCGATAATCTCAAAGCCGTTGCAGGCGAGCACCACGCTCACAATATTTTTCCCGATGTCGTGCACGTCGCCCTTTACGGTGGCCAGCAGCACCTTTGCGGGCGCGGGCTGCAGCGAGCTGCCCGCCGCCTGCTCGCCGCCGGCGGCCCTGCTTGCCTCTATGTAGGGTTGCAGCGCCGACACCGCTTTTTTCATCACGCGGGCGCTCTTTATCACCTGCGGCAGGAACATTTTTCCGCTGCCAAACAAATCGCCCACTACCCCCATTGCCGCCATTAGCGGCTGCTCAATCACCTCCAGCGGCGTGTATTTTGTCAGCGCCTCGGCAACGTCTTCGTCCAGAAAGTCCACCATTCCCTTCACCAGCGCATACTTCAGGCGCTCCTCCACGCTTGCCTGCCGCCACGCCAGCTCCTGCGTCGCCGTTTTTTCGCCCTGCTGCGCCTCGCGGTGCTCCTCGGCGTAGGCTATCAGCCGCTCGGTGGCGTCGGGGCGACGGTTGAGCACCACGTCCTCCGCCAGCTCCAGCAGGCGCGGCTCCACCTCGCTGTACACCTGCAGCTGTCCGGCGTTGACGATGCCCATGTCCATACCCGCCCTGATGGCGTGGTACAGGAACGCGGAGTGCATGGCCTCGCGCACGGCGTCGCTGCCGCGAAACGAAAACGAAAGGTTGCTCACCCCGCCGCTGATGCTGGCGTGCGGCAGGTTTCCCTTTATCCACCGGCACGCCTCGATGAAGCTCACGGCGTAGCCGTTGTGCTCCGCAATGCCGGTGCCCACCGCAAGGATGTTGGGGTCAAAGATAATATCCTGCGGCGGGAAGCCGATTTTTTGCGTCAGCAGGCGGTAGCTGCGCTCGGCAATGGCAATCTTGCGCTCGTAGGTGTCGGCCTGCCCCTGCTCGTCGAACAGCATGACCACCGTTGCCGCGCCGTACCGGTGGATGAGCTGCGCCTTGCGCAGAAATTCCTCCTCGCCCTCCTTGAGGCTGATGGAGTTGACGATGGATTTGCCCTGAGCGCACTTCAGTCCGGCTTCCACCACCTCAAACTTAGAGGAGTCTATCATCACCGGAACCCTCGCTATCTCCGGCTCGGAGGCTATCAGGTTCAGGAACTTCACCATGGCCGACGGGGCGTCGAGCATAGCGTCGTCCATGCAGACGTCAATGACCTGCGCCCCGCTTTCCACCTGCTGCCGCGCAACGGAGATGGCCTCCTCGTACTTGCCTTCGCGTATCAAGCGGGCAAACTTTTTGGAGCCTGCCACGTTGGTGCGCTCGCCAATGTTGACAAAGTTGCTCGCCCTGTCCACCCTCAGCGTTTCCAGCCCGCAGAGCGTTAGCGCAACGTCGCTCGGCTGCCGGAGGTTGCCGCCGCCGGCGGGGCGGGGCTTGTGCTTAGGCGCGCGCTGCGCCAGCAGCGCAATGTGCTCCGGCGTTGTTCCGCAGCATCCGCCAACAATGTTTACCCAGCCCTGCGCCATGTAGCCCTCCACAATGTCCACCATTTCCTCCTTAGGCTGGTCGTACTGCCCCAGCTGGTTGGGCAGGCCGGCGTTGGGGTGCACGCTCACCATGCAGCGGGCAGCGTGCGACAGCTCCTCCACAAACGGGCGCAGCTGCTCTGCCCCCAGCGCGCAGTTGAGCCCGATGCTGAGCAGGTTGGCGTGCGCGATGGAGCACACAAACGCGCCCAGCGTTTGTCCGGACAGCAGGCGGCCGCTCGCGTCGGTAATGGTGCCCGACGCCATGACGGGGATGGGGCGACCGCCGCGCTCCACGTGCAGCTCGGCGGCGTACAGGCCTGCCTTTACGTTGAGCGTGTCAAACACCGTTTCAAACAGGAGGATGTCCACGCCGCCCTCGTCCAGCGCGGCGATTTGCTCGGCGTACGCCGCCGCAAGGTCGTCAAAGGTAACGGTGCGCAGGGCAGGGTTGTTCACGTCCGGCGACATGGAGGCGCTGCGGTTGGTTGGCCCAATGGAGCCTGCAACAAAGCGCGGCTTGGCAGGATTTTTGGCGGTGTACTCGTCGGCGGCGGCGCGGGCAATGCCGGCGGCGGCGCGGTTGATGGCGCGCACCTGCTCCTGCATGGCGTAGTCCGCCATGGAGATAGCGTTTGCGCTAAAGGAGTTGGTGGAGATAATATCTGCGCCCGCCGTCAGGTACTGCTCGTGCACAGCGCGTATGATGTGCGGCTGCGTGAGGCACAACAGGTCGTTGTTCCCCTTTTGGTTGTGCGAGTAATTCTTGAACTGCTCTCCGCGAAAATCGCCCTCGTCCAAGCGGTGGCGCTGAATGAGGCTGCCCATAGCGCCGTCCAGCACCAGAATTCGTTCTGCTAACGCTGCATGTAGTTTGTCGTGCATAAGGAAAATTTAAAGTACAAAAGTAGGAAAAAGAATGGTAATCAGAAAGTAAAAAAGGATTTTCTCGCTTAGAGAAAATCCTTTTCCTATAAAACCCTGCGGAGCAATGGGGCTAAAACGTTTACCGTTTCGCCGCCTCATAAAATTAGCTATGAACTATATTGGGTAAAAAATACCACTTTGCATCGGCGGGCGCTTGGGTAGTATATACCTCCTCCTCGCTATTTTCATCTTCCGTTTCTTTCTTGTACTGTATGTTCCACCCCTTTTTCAGCTTAACGCTATACTTTTCTACCTTGGATTTGCCAGCATCAGTAAAAGTACCTGTTATGGTTACATCGCCGCTCGCGTATATCAACGACCCCACCCACTCTGCGTCGCTCCCTCCTCCGGTGCCATGGTAAAAATCGCCTCCATCCGCACCCAATTTATAGGCTATCAATTTAGCCCTCCTTACTTTTACTTTGGGGTCGCTTACCGTAACACCGGCGCCCATCTCCCCAATAGCCTCAAGGCAGCTGTCGGCAACATTTTTCGGAAGGTATATGATAAACCCGCCGTCAGCGTATTTGGCAGCGCTAACATAGCAATTTGAATTGATTATCAACCTTACCGTGTCAACTTGGTTATTGTAGATGCTGTCGTTTTCCACTTTAACGGTGTAATCACCCGCTGGAATTGCGCTGAAGCCGCTATTGCCGTCTTTTTTTTCGTCTTTGTCACAAGCGCAGAATGTTGCTGCCGCGAGCAGGCTGGCGGATGCCATTAAAAAGAAATTTTTTACCATAATTATATTTGATTTAAATAGTTAAAATTAGAACCGTTGTACTTAATTCGCCGCAAAGGTAAGAAAAGATTTGCGGCTTTACAAATTTATTATTTACTATCAGCACAAACTTAGATAATAATTTAATTAATAGAGAGGTGTGCTACGCACGCACGCCGCAGTCCGTGATGTTCCGTCCCTACGGGACGGGGGACGCGCGGGGGGCATTCCGTTTTCTACCAACATTCCGTCCCTACGGGACGGCGCGGTACGTGTAGGGGCGTGCTACGGCGCGAAGCGTGCGGGGACGGCGGTCTGCACGCTTCGCGTCCCTTCCCCCCCTCTCCCGCGCCGTCGTTCCTCGCTCGCGTCGGTCGGAATGACGGGCAAGGGGCGTGTGGCATTACCTCATACCTCATACCTCATACCTCAAAAAGTTTGTTTTGTTATATCTTGAAAAAGATTTATCTTTGTGCAGAATATTACCCATAAGTCCAACCACTTCACCTTATTTGCCATGGCAGTAATAGCCAACCCTATTTACGACACCGTTTTTAAGCGGTTGATGGAGAACGAAAGAGTAGCCCGCTTCTTCATCGGCACGCTGCTAAATCAGGAGGTAGCCTCCGTGTCGGTGCTCCCTCAGGAGTTTTCGTACTACAATGAGCTGGAAAAGCTGACCGTTTTTCGCCTCGACTTCATGGCCACGATTGTATCGTCCACCGGTGAGCGCACCAAGGTGCTGATAGAGATGCAAAAAGCTAAGGAGGAGACGGACTTGATGCGCTTTCGCAGCTACTTGGGCGAGCAGTACAAGAAGTCGGAGACGGTGAACGGGGAAAAAGAGACGCTCCCGATTACCAC
>JAITQP010000076.1 GCA_031288885.1 Prevotellaceae bacterium
CACACACACACACACACACACACACACACACACACACACACACACACACACACACACACACACACACACACACACACACACACACACACACACACACACACACACACACACACAGCTCAACAAGCTACGCGCGCGTAATATATTATTTTTTTCGAGAACTCAACATAGGTGCAGCTTGGTTTTCCCGTATTATAGCTTTTTTTATCATCCAGAAAAATAAGGGGAGGAAGAGGAGATGAAAAAGCTACTGTTTAGCGCCGCGTGTCTGCTCCTTTTTTCGGGCATTTTTTGCATCGCCTCCCCTGCAAGCTTCCGCTTCATCACCTATGAGGTGAAGGATGGTCTGCCCTCCAATACGGTGCGCTGCATCCTGCAGGACAGCTACGGGTTTATGTGGTTTGGAACGGAAAACGGCCTGAGCCGCTTTGACGGCTACTCGTTTAAGAACTTCATGGCCACTCCCGGCG
This sequence comes from Prevotellaceae bacterium, assembly GCA_031288885.1. Classification (GTDB taxonomy): domain Bacteria; phylum Bacteroidota; class Bacteroidia; order Bacteroidales; family UBA932; genus JAITMY01. Next base: position 468 of record JAITQP010000076.1, read on the forward strand.
ACTCCACCGCGCTGGGCAACAACTACATCTACTCGCTCTACGAGGACGCCTGCCGAAACCTGTGGGTTGGCACGGATGAGGGCGTTTTTCTGTACCGGTTTGAAACGGAGCAGTTCTCGTTTTTTTCAGCGCAAACGGCGGACGGCGTTACCATGCGCAGCCACATCTCCGGCGTTAAAGAGGACGGGCGCCAAAATATCTGGTTTTCGACCTTCACGCAGGGCGTATTCCGCTACAACCGGAGCAAAAACGAGCTACACCGCTACACCTGCGGGCTGGACAGCGCCAACGCCGAGGAGCTGAGCGAGGCGCTCTCCCTGTGCATCGACCACAGCAATACGGTGTGGGTGGCGCCCAAAAAGGGCGAGGGGAGGTTGATGCGCTACGACCCGGCGGGAGATAGCTTTACCTCGCTGCCGCTCCACACCGCCGCGGGACGCCTGAACGACCACGCCTACGCCATGCGGGAAGACTCCGAGCGCAACTTCTGGATAGGCACGTGGGAGCACGGGTTATGCCGGGTGGACAGGAGTACGGGGCTGGCGCAACCTTTCCTCCTCCCCAAAACCCCCAACGGCATACAGCACGTGCACGAGGTGGCCGAATACCAGCCGCACACCCTGCTCGTTGGCTCGGACGACGGCTTGTCCGTTTTCAACACCCGCACGGGCGAGAGCAGCCTGATGACGGTTTCGGAGCTCAAGCGCAGCACGCTGTCGGATAAGTTCATCTACCCCATATACAGGGACGCCGAGGGCGGGCTGTGGGTCGGCACCTACTACGGAGGCGTTAACTACAACCCGCCGCCAAAGGGCGACATTGCGGGGTACTCCCACATGAGCTACGCCAACTCGGTGGGCGGAAACATTATCAGCTGCTTTTGCGAAGATGAGCGCGGGAATATCTGGATAGGCTCGGACGACGGCGGCCTCAGCTGCTTCAACCCCCAAACAAAAACATTCAACCGCTATATGCCCCACAAAAACCACAACAGCCTTGCCTACCACAACATCCACGCGCTGTGCTGCGACGATGGGAAGCTGTGGATAGGAACCTACTCCGGCGGGCTGGACGTGCTGGATTTAGCGACCAACCGCTTTAAGCACTACAGCTCCATTAGCAGCAACCCGCAGGCGTCGCACAACAGCAGCGTATACGCCATCTACAAAGACAGCGGCGATATGTGGATAGGAACAATGGAGGACATTTGCCGCTACAACCGCGAAAAGGATAGCTTTACAAAGATGAAGCATACAGGCCTTACCACCGTTGACATAGCGGGCGATGCGGACGGCAACGTGTGGTTTGCCACGTGGGGTGGCGGCCTGTACCGCTACAGCAAGGCAACCCGCCAGTGGCAACACTTCCTCCACGACCCAAGCAACCCGAGCTCCATTCCGCACAACCAAATCAACTCGCTCCACGTGGACGAGGACGGCCAGCTGTGGCTGGGAACAAACAACGGCCTGACCCTGTACAACCGCGACAGCGGCTCGTTTGAGGTCATCCGGCTTGATATTCACAGCAACCAGATTTACTACGTAAGGAACATCCGCGGCGCCCTGTGGATGACTACAAGCAACGGGCTTATCTGCTACAGCCTGAAGGATGGCGCTATCAGGAGCTTTTTCCGGAACGACGGGCTTCAGAGCGACCAGTTCAACATGAAAGCCGGGTGGCTAAGCTCATCGGGACGCCTGTATCTGGGCACCATCAACGGTTTTAACGTGGTTAACCCCAACAACCTCTCCAAAAACAGCTGCATCCCGCCGGTGTACATCACCAACCTGCAGGTGTTCAACAAAGATTTGAAAATTGACAGGCACGGGCTGCTGCCCCAATCGCCCCTCTACACGAAGCAGCTGGAGCTGTCGCACAGAGAAAATGTTCTCAGCATAGAGTACGTAGCGCTCAGCTACAACGCGCCGTCCAAAAACCAGCACAAGTACATGCTGGAGGGCTTTGACGAAGACTGGAATTGCGTCAAAAGCCAGCGGAAAGCAACCTACACCAACCTGCCGCCCGGACGCTACGTCTTTCGCGTAAAAGGCAGCAACAACGACGGCGTGTGGAACGAAGACGGCGCGCGCCTGAAAATCGTCATTCATCCGCCCTTCTGGAAAACGCCGCCGGCCTACTACTCCTACGCCCTGCTAGTGATGGGCGTGCTTGCCGGCGTTATATACATCGTAAACCGCAGGGTGAAAAAGCGGCACAAAAAGCGCATGAGGCAGCTCCAGCGCGAAAAAGAAAAGGAGCTCTACAACGCCAAGATAAACTTCTTTACGCTCGTTGCCCACGAAATACGAACGCCCGTTGCCCTCATAATAGGCCCCCTCGAAAAGGTTATGGAGAACATCCACTCCGTGCCCGACGCCATACGCGACAGCCTCCACATCATTAACCGCAACAGCCAGCGCCTGCTTTCGCTGGTCAACCAGCTGCTCGACTTCCGCAAGGCGGAGGAAAAATCGTTCTCGGTAAACTTTGCCCCCTGCAACATCTACGAGCTGCTGCAAAACCTCTACGTCCGCTTCAAGCCAATGGTGGAGCAGCACAACATTGCCTTTTCGCTGGAGATGGAGGATAGGGAAATCATCGCCACGGTGGACGCCGAAGCCATCACCAAAGTCATCAGCAACCTGCTGACAAACGCCCTGAAGTTCACCAAAGACCTCATCAAAATAGCCGCCACGTCAGACGACGAGTACATCGTCATTAAGGTAATCGACAACGGGGAGGGCATAGCGGAGGAAAACATACAGGCCATATTCCAGCCCTTTTTTCAGGTTACCCAGCACTACAAATCGGGCACGGGCATAGGCCTCTCGCTCGTAAAGCTGCTGGTTGACGCCCACCACGGCGAAGTCAGGGTGGACAGCATACCGTACCGGGAAACAACGTTTACCGTTACCCTTCCGTACCTGCAGGCCGACGCGCCCGCGCCCGCCGCCAGCCCCGACGGGGAAACCGCGCCCGCGCTTCAGGAAGATGCGCGCCACGCCCGCGCGCCGAAAGCGGAAGATGCGCCTGCGGAAAAATCCCTCCTGCTCATCGTGGAGGACGACGTCGACATGCGCAAATTCCTGCGGGACAGCCTGAGCGGCGAATACCGCATAGCGGAGGCGGCAAACGGCGAGGAGGGCCTGCGGCTGCTGCACCGGCAGGCGGTTGACGTCATTATCTGCGACATCATGATGCCGGTCATGGACGGGATTACCCTCACCCAAAAGGTGAAGGAAAACGTGCACTTCAGCCACATACCGGTAATCCTGCTCACGGCAAAAATTGATAAGACCTCCAAGGTGGAGGGCATAAAAACGGGCGCCGACGCCTACATCGAAAAACCGTTTTCGCCGCAGATGCTCACCGCGCAGCTGCAAAATCTGGTGGAAACGCGCAAAAAGCTGCGCAAGAAGTTCTCCGAAATGCCCTTTGCCCCCCTCAGCAGCATTGCCGGCACTCAGGCCGACGAGCAATTTTTAGACAAGGTAAATAAGGCTATCGACCGCAACATTGCCAACCAAGATTTTTCGATAGACATGCTGGCGGAGGAGATGTGCATCAGCCGCTCCGGCCTGTTTGCCAAAGTCCGCCACATGGTGGACATGACGCCCAACGAGCTGATACAGCTCATCCGCCTCAAGAAAGCCGCCCAGCTGCTGCTAACCCGCGAGTACCGCATCAATGAAATTTGCTACCTTGTGGGGTTCAACAACCCGTCGTACTTCTCCAAATGCTTCCAAAAGGTATTTGGCGTGCTCCCCAAAGACTTCGATAAGCGAACCCGAGGAATGGTGGATTAGGCAAAAATCTTCTGTAGCCTTAGCAGCTTAAGTCGTCCTTTAATTCGTTCTCAATATCCTCAATAGAAGGCAATGTGCCTTTAAAATGAGAGGGGTATAATTTTGTTAGCTCATATTCTGAAATGCCAATGGGTTGGTTGCTCGATTCTAAAGCATATTGTGCCAGCACATTGTCTTTTGTTTTACAGATTAGCAATCCAACTGTAGGATTATCTTCCGGACGTTTCATGGTGTGGTTGACGGCTGCAATATAGGTTCCCAGCTGTCCTACATTATCAGAATCGAACTCTTTAACTTTAATTTCAACAACGACATAGCATCTGAGGTTCAAATTGTAGAACAGCATATCTATAAATTTTTCGACTTGTCCTATTTGCAGCCGATATTCTCGCCCTACAAACGCAAAGCCGGTGCCTAATTCGAGTAAAAAATTTGTAATATTTTGCACTAACGCATCTTTCAATTCTTTCTCCCTGTAATGCTCCGTGATGGCCAGAAAGTCAAAATTGTAAGGGTCTTTGGTCATTTCTTGTGCCAAATCGCTTTGTAAGGCTGGCAGGGTTGAAGCAAAGTTTGTTATGGCTTTTCCTTCACGTTCGTATAAATCTGTACCTACGAAATTTAGAAGTACAGAGCGAGACCAATTGTGTTGTATCGTTTTTCGCACATAAAATAGGGCTTTCTGGGGGGATGAGTGATATTTATCAATAATAACTTTGTGATGTCCCCAAGGAACGGAAAACAACTCTGCCTCAAGTTGTTGGCTAATAAACTCATCGGCATTTTCTAATTTGCCCCCAGCTTGGGGGCAAATTGCTTTATCGGCATTTTCTAATTTGCCCCCAACTTGGGGGCAAATTGTATCCAGCTGGCTATAAATGGAATAAAATCTTCTGATGTAGTTAATGTTGGTAATGGAAAATCCTTTTACGTCCGGAAGAGCTTGCTGCAAATCTTGGCTTATTGCTTTGATTATTCCATCTCCCCATTTACTTTCCACTTTCAGCTCCACAATATCTCTGCCAAGCGCCCAGTAAAAGCGGAGCATTTCAGCATTTACCCTTATCGAAGCTCGCAGCTGGCTTATTCTGAAGCTTTCGCTAAGCTTAGAAATCCAATTCTTATATTCCTCGTCTATTTTTATCAATTTGCTCATGATAGTAGGTAGTTAGTTGTTATCGCAACCCTCCGTTTTTCCTGCAAACATCGTACAAGGTGCTTTTTCAGGTGGCGGTAGGCGTCAAAAATTCTTGATTGCTGCGCAAAGGTACATGATTTCCACAGAACAGCAAGCATTTCTTTCACAAAATATAGAGAATTTTTGCATACAAATAGACGATTATGCTATTTCCGCTCTAACTTTGTGCGTACCTTTACACCCAAAAATCATACTGCTATGTTTGAAAAACAAATTTACGTCCGGCGCAGAAGCTTGCTGAAGCAAGCCGTGGGCTCCGGCATCCTGCTCTTTCTGGGCAACGACGAATGTGGAATGAACTACGAGGACAACACCTACGACTTCCGGCAAGACTCCACGTTCCTTTACTACTTTGGCCTGCCGTACAGCGGGCTTGCCGCCGTCATCAACATCGACGAGGACGATACGGTCATCTTTGGCGACGAAATCTCCCTCGACCACATCGTCTGGATGGGGACGCAGCCTACGCTCAGGGAAAAAAGCGAAAGCGTAGGCGTACCCAAAACCCTGCCCGCCGCTCAGCTGGCAGGCTACCTGAGCGCCGCCGCAAAGCGAGGGCAGCCCATCCGCTTTTTGCCCACCTACCGCGCCGAGCACGTGCTGAAGCTGCAGCAGTGGCTGTCGCTCCCACCGTCGGAGCAAAAACCGTCGCCGGAGCTCATAAAGGCGGTGGTCAACATGCGCATCTACAAGTCGGAGGAGGAGGTTGCAGAAATCGAAAAGGCGTGCAACATCACCGCCGACATGCACCTTGCGGCGACGAAAGCGCTGCGCGTGGGCATGAAGGAGTACGAAATTGCCGCGCTGGTTGCGCAAACGGCGCAGGCGGCAGGCGGCAGGCTCTCGTTCCCCATTATTGCCACCGTTAACGGGCAAATACTGCACAACCACCACCACGGCAACACCGTAAAGGAGGGCGATATGCTGCTGGTGGACGCCGGCGCGGAAACCGAAATGGGCTACGCCGGCGACATGTCGTCCACCATTCCGGCGGGGAAGAAGTTCACCCCACGGCAAAAGGAAATATACGACATACAGGTAGCCTCGCACGTGGCGGCGGTGAACGCGCTACGCCCGGGCATACGCTTCGAGGATATTTACGATTTGTCGGCTAAGGTCATCTGCGAGGGCATGAAGTCGCTCGGCGTCATGAAGGGCGACAGCGACGAAGCCGTCCGGCAGGGCGCGCACGCCATGTTCTTCCCCTGCGGGCTGGGGCACATGATGGGGCTCGACGTGCACGACATGGAAAATCTTGGCGAAAAGTGGGTGGGCTACGACGGGGAAGACAAGAGCACGCAGTTTGGGCGCAAATCGCTCCGCCTTGCCCGCCGCCTCGAGCCCGGGTTTGTGCTGACCATCGAGCCGGGCGTTTACTTCATTCCGGAGCTGATAGACCGCTGGAAAAGCGAAAGGAAGTTTGCGGACTTCATCTGCTACGACAAGCTCGAGGAATACCGGGGCTTTGGCGGGCTGCGCAACGAGGAGGATTACCTGATTACGGAAACCGGCGCGCGCCGCTTGGGTAAAAAAATCCCCCTGACAACGGACGAAGTGGAGGAAGTTAGACGCTAAGCTAACGCTTAACTTCCTAACTAAAACCCATGGGAACGATATTCGATATTAAGCGGTTTGCCGTGCACGACGGGCCGGGCATACGGACAACCGTATTTCTGAAGGGCTGTCCCCTTGCCTGCAGGTGGTGCCACAACCCGGAGGGCATAGCCCCCGCCGCCGCCACAGCGCCCAAAACCGTGCGGGTGGGCGACAAAACTTTCACCGAAAGCGAAGCGGTGGGCTACGAAATCACCTCCCAAAACCTGATGAGCGAGCTGCGCAAGGAGCGGATATTTATGGAGGAATCCGGAGGAGGCGTAACGTTTTCGGGGGGAGAGCCCCTCCTGCAGGCCGCGTTCTTGACCGAAACGCTCGCCCTGTGCAAAAAAGAAAGCATGCACACGGCGGTCGACACATCAGGGTTTGCGGCGTGGGAGGCGATGGCGGCAACGCTGCCGTTCACCGACTTGTTCCTGTACGATTTAAAGGTGATGGACGACGCGCTGCACCGGCGCTACACGGGCGTATCCAACCGGCTGATACAGGAAAACCTCGCTCGGCTGCTCAACGCAGGGAAGCGCGTGCGCATCCGGATGCCGATAGTTCCCGACGTGACGTTCACCCCCGAAAACGTTGCGCAAACCCTCGCCTTTTTGTCAGCCCTGCCGGCGCCGGTGGAGGGCGTTGACCTGCTGCCCTACCACAGCACGGCAGCGCACAAGTACAGCCGCTTCCGGATGGCTAATGCGTTTGAAAAAATGAAATCTCTGCCAAAGGAAGCGTTGCTGGCGGTGAAGCAGCAGCTTGAGTCTGCCGGATGGGCTACCCGAATTGGGGGATGAGAATACGGCTACATTTACTTTGTTAACTTAACACTTATTACCATCGTAAAACACAAGTAAACGCAAGAAAGCAAATGACGACAAGAGTACAACAGCTGCGGGAGCAAAGCCTGAACGCGGTAAACCGCATTTCTGCGGAGCGGGCGCTGCTCATCACCGAA
>JAITQP010000111.1 GCA_031288885.1 Prevotellaceae bacterium
ACGGCGCAACGGTAATCGACGTGGGCACTACGCGCGTCCCCGCCGCCGACGCCAAGGGCGGCTTCCGCCTCAAGGGCGACGTAAAGTTCGACGAGGTAGCGCCCAAGTGCAGCTACATCACGCCCGTGCCCGGCGGCGTGGGGCCTATGACCATTGTATCCCTCATGAGGAATACGCTAAAGGCCTACAAAAAGGAGGTGTACGGATAGCCGCCGCCGGTAGCTATTTGCTTTGAATGATAGCCGCCAAATTCCTGCTTAGCTATCCTTAAAAGTTCAAATTTGAATTATGCTCTCATCTTTTTTGAGCATTATCCAAAAAAAATGTTACCTTTGCTGCTCACAAAAAAAATAAACAACAGGAATATAACAACTCAAATAATGAACATTGCAAGAGCAGATATAGACGCGCTTAACGCGATGCTGACCGTAAAGGTAGAAAAAGCTGACTATGAGACCGGCGTGGAGGCTACGCTTCGTGATTACCGCCGCAAGGCGCAGATACCGGGATTTCGCCCGGGAATGGTGCCTATGGGCGTGATAAAAAAGATGTACCAGAAATCCATCACCGCAGACGAGGTTTTTAAGAAAGTCTCCGAAGGTATCTCCCAGTATATAAAAGACAACCAGCTGCACGTGCTGGGCGAGCCGCTACCCAACAAGGATACGCAAAGTATTGACTTTGACACGCAAACCGATTTTGAGTTTACGTACGATGTGGCGCTGGCGCCCGCCGTACAGCTGAATATCAGCAAGCAAATCACCGTGCCCTACTACACCGTTTCCGTCACGGACGACGAGGTGCAGCAGCGCATCAACGCTTACCGGAGGTACTACGGCAAAATGGTACCGCTGGAAAAAATTGAAAAAAACGCCCTCGTGCGGGTTGACCTCACGCAGCACAAGGAAAACGCTCACTCCGTAAAGGCAGCCTTGCTTTCGCTAATGGTAATTCCCGAAGCGGAGCAGGAGACCCTGCTGGGGCTTGCCGTAGGCAATACGGTGGAGGTAAACGTGCGCAAGCTGCTTACCAACGACGCCGACTGCGCCGCATTCCTCAGCGTTACCAAGGAGCGGCTGGCGACCATCGACCCCGTTTTTACGCTCACCATTGGCGAAATTACGAGCGTAGAGCTGGCGGAGATAAGCCAAAGCTTTTTTGACGACCTCTACGGCAAAGATGTGGTAACCTCCGAGGAGGCGTTTGCCGACAGGGTGAAGAGCGAGCTCCACAGCGAAGCCGCGGGCAAGAGCGAGCGTCGCTTTGCTGCCGATGTGCGCAGCACCCTGATGGAGCGCGCCTCGCTGAAGCTGCCGGAGGCTTTCCTGAAGCGCTGGCTGCTGCTAACGTCCGACGGCAAAATGACGGAGGATGAGGTGGAGAAAGACTTCCCCTCCCTTGCCGACAGCCTGCGCTGGCAGCTCATTACGGAGCACATACTAAAGCAGGAGAATATTGAGGTGACGGAGGACGACCTGCTGACCGTTGCAAAGCAAACGGTGCTCCAGCGGCTCACCATGTACTACGGCACGAATAACATCAGCGAAGACCGCCTGACCGAATTTGCGCGCGCCATGCTCAACCGCTCCGAAGAGCGCGATAGCCTTGCCAAGCACGCCGCCCAGCATCAGGTGATAGCGTACATACGCGGCGCCGTTACCGTTGAGCAGAAGGAAGTAAGCCACGAGCAGCTCAAGGGCATGCTCGCCGAGGCTTAGCATTTGTTGAATTTAGAATAAAAAATTGAACCGTTTTTCATGAGTGAATTTCAGAAATACGCCGTAAAGCATGCCGGTATCAGCAGCATGACCCTACACCGCTACCGCAGCATTTACAGCGGTTATATCAACCCAACCATCATAGAGGAGCGGCAGCTCAACGTGGCGAGCATGGACGTGTTCTCGCGCCTGATGATGGAGCGCATCGTATTCCTTGGCGTTCCCATCGACGATGATGTGGCAAACATTATTCAGGCGCAGCTGCTCTTTCTCGACTCCAACAACGATTCGGGCAAGGACATTAGCCTGTACCTCAACACGCCGGGCGGCTCCGTTTCGTCGGGCTTGGGCATCTACGACACCATGCAGCTCATCAGCTCCGACGTAGGCACCATCTGCACCGGCATGTCCGCCTCCATGGGGGCGGTGCTGCTGTGCGCCGGCGCGGCGGGAAAGCGCATGGCGCTGCCCCACTCGCGCGTCATGATACACCAGCCTGCGGGCGGCGCCGAAGGGCAAGCCTCGGACATTGAGATTGCCGCGCGCGAAATCGTAAAAATCAAGCACGAGCTCTACCAGCTCATGTCCCAGCACTCGGGCAAGCCCGTAGAGCAGATAGAGAAGGACAGCGACCGCGACTACTGGATGAACGCCTCCGAGGCCAAGGAGTACGGGCTTATTGACAATATTCTGGTAAAAATGGCAAAGAAAAAGTAACCATGGCAGAACAAAAATATTGCTCATTCTGCGGCAGAACCGCCCACCAAGTAACGCACCTCATTCACGGCGATGGCCACGTAGCGATTTGCGATGGCTGCGTGCAGCGCGCCTACGCCATGATAAGCGACGCCGACATCCAGCCGGAGCAGCGCCAGCCTTCGCGCCAGCGCTTCGACGCCAACCTGCTCCACCTACCCAAGCCGCAGAAGATAAAAGCATTTCTTGACGAGTACGTCATTGGGCAGGATAGCGCCAAAAAATACCTGTCCGTAGCGGTGTACAACCACTACAAGCGCATCAAGCAAAGCAGCAGCGCAGTAAAGGAGAAGGAAGACGTGGAGCTCGAAAAGTCCAACATCATCATGGTAGGCGAAACGGGCACGGGCAAAACGCTGCTTGCGCGAACCATTGCGCGCATACTCAACGTACCCTTTGCCATTGTTGACGCCACCGTGCTCACGGAGGCAGGCTACGTGGGCGAAGACGTGGAGGGTATCCTCACGCGCCTGCTTCAGGTGGCCGACTATAACGTGGCGGCCGCCGAAAAGGGGATTGTTTTTATTGACGAAATAGACAAAATTTCGCGCAAAAGCGACAACCCCTCCATTACGCGCGACGTGTCGGGCGAGGGCGTGCAGCAGGCGCTGCTCAAGCTGCTCGAGGGCGCCATCGTAAACGTTCCGCCGCAGGGCGGGCGCAAGCACCCCGACCAGAAAATGATACCCGTCAACACAAAGGACATCCTCTTCATTGCCGGAGGCGCGTTTGAGGGCATCGACAGAATTATTGCGCACCGCGTCAACACCAACATGATTGGCTTTGACGCGGCGGAGCGGCGCAGCCGCGTGAACCGGAACGACCTCCTGAGCTACCTTGCGCCGGCCGACCTGCGCCGCTTTGGGCTAATACCCGAAATTATCGGGCGCCTGCCGGTGATTACGCACCTTGAGCCGCTCGGAAGGGAGGCCCTGCGCAGAATTCTCACCGAGCCGCGAAACGCCATCGTAAAGCAGTACAAAAAGCTGTTTGCCATAGACGGCATCCTCCTCACCATAGACGACGACGTGCTGGACTACATTGTAGATAAGGCCACGGAGCACAAGCTTGGCGCGCGCGGCCTGCGCGCCATCTGCGAGGAGCTGATGATAGACGCCATGTACGAAATTTCCGACGCGGAGGACAGCAACGACGCGCCGAAAAAAATTAAAAAGCAGCAGCGCATCACCAAAGCCTACGCTCAGGAAAAGCTCTCGCAATCCTTTGACAGCAAAGCAGCGTAGCTAATGATTAATGGTTCATGATTAATGATTAATGGCGCGAAGCGTGTGGGGGCGGGTTTCAAACCCGCCCTTTTTCGTCATACCAACCTACGCCTCCGTCATTGCGAGCGGAGCAATCCTTAAGTTCAAGTAGTAAATGCAACTGTAAATAAGAAAAGAATGCCGTTCAGAATGTCTCCCGAACGGCAATTGAGAAAAAAGTCTTATTTTAGTTGTATGAAAAACAAAAAGACACCTTTAACTCAAGAGCAAAGGTACACAATTTCTCGGATGCTGCAAGCAGGATGTACCAGAAAAGAAATTTGCGTTGCCCTCGGCAAGGATAAATCGGTTCTCTGTCGGGAGCTGAAGCGGAACAGCCATAC
>JAITQP010000274.1 GCA_031288885.1 Prevotellaceae bacterium
TCTCGCATAAATCAGCTGCTTTGATTCGTCAATACGCTGGCGCATAAAAGGGTTTCTGATGGCTTTGTTTTCCAGCAAATCTACGGGGCGTTTCAGTAAATCCTGCAGGGCAAACTTCAGCTTGAAGTAGCTGTCGGCATACACCAACGGGTCAAAAGCGTCAATATCCACAACCATGTCGATATCGCTCTTTTCGCTAAAGCGGTCTGTCAAAACGGAGCCAAATACGTATAGCGATTTCACCCTGTTTTGCCTGCAAAATTCCGCCATGCTGCTTTTATAATCGTCCAAATACATTTTGCAAAAAAACTCTTTTATTGAACCACGAGCAATTTAGGAGGCGTTGAGGATATTATAATTTACAGAATGGACTTTGTTAAGTTGTTAACTTCTTCAGTCGTTTCAATATAGCATTATAGCTTACCGTTCGCATTATTAAAAAGATACCTCACCACAAAGATAAAGATACCTATTACGTCCGCCGTTGTTGTGGCGAGGAGCGTTATAATCACGGCTTCCGACAAGGCTAAAACGCACACGCCGGATAGCACCACAATGCTCAACGTAACGAACAAAAACGCGGCAAGTAGCCAAAAAATATAGAGTGCATATCTTTTCCTCTCCATCCTGTCCTGCTTGCTTCCCTCCAATTCTTCTTTCTTTTTCTCCAGCTCTATATCCTCTTTCGTGAGGTGACTTTTATCGTCCCATCGCTGCTTAATAAATTCTTTTAACAAAAAGACGTCATTTTCTTTATTTGTTTTCATCACAGCCCGAGTACTTTTTTGTAGAATACTTTCGTGTAGAGGTCTGGTATCTTATTATTTTTGCCTTCCTCGTAGCACAACGCCCACGGCGTTCCATCCCTGTGGAGTAGCGCTATCATTTCAGCATCTGTAAAGCCCCTGTATTTTTCAAAAACGGCTGCAGCTATTTCTTTTATATCGTCGCAATCGTGCGCAAGCTCCGGTGTGTGATACTTCGTTTCCATGCCTGTCCATTCGGCTATAACTGATTTTTCCTTTATAGGGAGATTTTTGTTGTGCTTAAACGAGTGGTACACGGAGGGTATTACGGGTCCGTTTTTCCACGCCTCCACCACGTCAAATCGTGGGTTAAGCGCTGACTTATTGAGTATGGCGAGGCAAAGCCCGTGCGTAATGTAAACGCGCTTCATCAGCCCAAACTGTTTCAGCTCGCATTTTTCTTCTTCCGCTAAATCTACAAAGTAGTTTGCCACGGCTATTGCATCTGTTTTCATATGCTTGTTTTTTATATTCGGACGGCGTTGGCATAGCGTTTGAGCGCTGTGCATACTTTTTTAAGGGTTTTATATTCAAAGTTGGCACTTTTTCCTGCTATAAATACCTTTATTGTACGATTAAATGGCTGATAAATAATATTTTGTGTACAATCAGACTGCAAAGGTAGGTAATAAGAAACCATTATACAAATCTTTCAACAAAAAAATCTGCATTGTTCCCATTAACCTCCTGTAATACATTAATCATTAACCACTAACCCTCTACACTCCGCTGAACGAGCTAAAACCGCCGTCCACCGGCAGCACCACGCCGGTGACGAAGCTGGCGGCGTCGCTACACAGGAACTGCACGGCGCCGTTGAGCTCCGTGATGTCGCCAAAGCGCCGCATGGGGGTTTTGGCGATAACCTTTACGCTGCGCTCGGTGAGCGACCCGTCGGGGTTGATGAGCACCGCCCTGTTCTGGTCGCCGATGAAGAACCCGGGCGCAATGGCGTTGACGCGCACGCCGTCGCCGTACTTGGTGGCCACTTCGGCGGCGAGCCACTGCGTGAAGTTGCTTACGCCCGTCTTGGCCACCGAGTACCCGGGCACGCGGGAGATGGCGGCGTAGGCCGTCATGGAGGAAACGTTGACGATGGCGCCACTTTTTTGCTCCGCCATGATTTTCCCGAAAACCAGCGAGGGGTAAACCGTTCCGTTGAGGTTGAGGTCGGTGACCTTTTGCCAGTCGGCGAGCTTCATGTCGAACACGGGCTGGTCGGGGGCGAGGGTTGCGCCGGGGATGTTTCCGCCGGCAATGTTGAGCAGCACGTCTATCCGCCCCCACTGGGCAACGATGTCGCGCGCCACCTTTTCGAGGTTTTCCACGTCCAGCACGTTGCCCACAAAGCCAGCAACCTCTCCGCCGGCGGCGCGCAGCTCCTCCACGCGCGCGTCGAGCTGCTCGCGGCGGATGTCGAGCACAACAACCTTGGCGCCTTCTGCCGCAAAATGCTTGGCAATGCTCCCGCCGAGCACGCCGCCGGCGCCTGTAATAACGGCAACTTTGCCGGAAATGCTAAATAAATTGTTCATAAAAATTTTGATGTTTGATGTAAGCTAAAGGTAAAAACGCGCGTACCGTAAGTATCAGGGTGCAAATGTACGAATAATAATTAGCAAATTCACAAAAAAGGGCTATATTTGTTCTCCCGTTAGTTTTCTTTACTTTAAAACTCTTATTCCATATAGCCATGAAAGTCGAACAGGTAATGAACAGGCTTCGCGCCAAGTATGGCCACGAAACCGAATATTTGCAGGCGGTGCAGGAGGTGCTCGAGTCGGTGGAGGAGGTGTACAACCTCCACCCCGAGTTTGAGGAGGCCAACATTATTGAGAGCATCGTGGAGCCCGACCGCATCTTCACCTTTAAGGTGGTGTGGCACGACGACAAGGGCAAAACGCAGGTGAACACCGGCTACCGCGTGCAGTTCAACAACGCGCTTGGCCCCTACAAGGGCGGCGTGCGCTTCCACCCGTCGGTGACGCTCTCCACGCTCAAGTTTTTGGGCTTTGAGCAAACGTTCAAGAACGCGCTCACCACGCTGCCCATGGGCGGCGCAAAGGGCGGGTCGGACTTTAGCCCCAAGGGCAAGTCCAAGGGCGAGGTGATGCGCTTCTGTCAGGCGTACATCACCGAGCTGTGGCGGCACATTGGCGCCGAAACAGACGTGCCCGCCGGCGACATCGGCGTGGCGGGGCGCGAAATAGGCTTCATGTACGGCTGGTACAAAAAGCTGGCGCGCGAAAACACCGGCGTGCTCACCGGCAAGGGCATCGGCTGGGGAGGCTCGCTCATCCGTCCGGAGGCCACGGGGTTTGGGGCGGTGTACTTTGTGCAGCACATGCTACAGCTGCACAGCGCGGATATTAAGGGCAAAACGGTGGCCATTTCGGGCTTCGGCAACGTGGCGTGGGGCGCGGCGCTCAAGGCCACGGAGCTGGGCGCAAAGGTCGTTGCCATCTCGGGGCCGGACGGGTACATCTACGACGAGCAGGGGCTGAACGACGAAAAAATAGCCTACATGGTGGCGCTGCGCGACTCGTGCAACGACGTGGTGGCGCCCTACGCCGAAACGTTTGCCGGCGCAACGTTTGTCCCCAACAAAAAACCGTGGGAGCTGAAGGTGGACATTGCGCTGCCCTGCGCCATCCAAAACGAGCTCAACGGCGACGACGCAAAAACGCTCATCGCCAACCAAACGCTCTGCGTGGCGGAGGTCTCCAACATGGGCTGCACGCCCGACGCCATCAACGAATTTGTGCGCCACCGGACGCTGTTTGCCCCGGGCAAGGCGGTGAACGCAGGCGGCGTGTCGGTGTCGGGGCTGGAAATGTCGCAAAACGCCATGAAGTACAGCTGGACAAGGGAGGAGGTGGACGCAAAGCTGCACCAAATTATGAGCAACATTCACGAAGCCTGCCTCAAGTTTGGCCGCCAGCCGGACGGCTACGTCAACTACGTAAAAGGCGCCAACATTGCCGGATTTATGAAGGTGGCGCAGGCTATGCTGGAGCAGGGAGCGTAGGGAATTAAGAATTAGGAATTAGGAATTAGGAATTGGCGTTGCTGCAACGGCAGGCGGCGCTGTCCCGTAGGGACGGAACATGGTTTGCCATCGCGTCGCCGCTGCCTATGATGTTCCGTCCCTACGGGACGGAGAGAGGTGGGGGGCATGCCGGTTCTACCAACATTTTGCCTCTAGGGGGTAGCGTCCCGTTGCAACAAAGTCGATTCAAGTAATTTGAATTAGGCATATAAGTAATAAGGTTTTGCTTTTATCATACGTAGGATTAAGTTATCAAAAATAGCGGCATTCATAAAACTCCTGTTGAAACGATAGGTGTATTCATCAATGTACGCCTGCAAATCAGCTACGCTGTGGTGTATGCCTCGTAGCCACGCCTTAAACATCATGATCGTACGGTGAATTTCAGGAAAATTGCCGCCTTTTTTGCCCGAGGGTATTTGCTGCAAGTTCTCAAAATCCTTTTTCAGCGGGCTGTAACCCTGCCAGCTGTCAGCTCTTACCTTTGCTTTCTTCGCTATTTTTTCCCGCATAAAACCTCCCAAGCTATCAGCATCGGCATGCTCAATCACTTTTCCATACATTCGGCTAACGCCTCTGCCTTTCTTTTCTATGGCCACCACAACCAGCTGCTTGTCCTCCTTGCCGCGACCTTTCTTGCCCTCCTCCTGACCGCCAACAAAAAACTCATCCACCTCGACGTTGCCCTCCAACGGGTATTTGCCGCTGCTTTCCATCGCCTTCATTACCTTGCGTTTGAAGTACCAGCAGGTTTTCTGACGAAGCCCCAGCTTGCGGCTCAGCTCCGTCGAGGAAATGCCTTTTTTGCTGGTGGCAACAAAATAGACGATGTAAAATGCCTTCAAAAGCGGAAATTTTACTTTGTGAAACAGCGTGCCTGCCGTTGGCGAGTCGGTGTGCTTGCAGCGGGTACACTGCCGAGAATACTGCGTTCCGCCTGCGCAATAGTGCGTGTGCCCGCATTTTGGACAAGCATAACCGTTTTTCCACTTCTCTGCCGCTAAATAGGCAAGACATTGATTATCACTAGCAAATCTCTGCTGAAAC
>JAITQP010000095.1 GCA_031288885.1 Prevotellaceae bacterium
GTCAACTTGGCAATGTCGTCCATAGACATGCCGTATAGGGCACCGTTTCGAGCAATTTCTTGGCGACTTCTTTCCATGCCAACTTCTATACCTTCAACTCTACCCTCCAATTTGCCCTCTAATCTGCCCTCTAATCTGCCCTCCAATCTGCCTTTTTCTCCGGCTCGCCTTTCAGCGTAACTAATGGCGCTACGAACATCGTAGTAGTCCGTTATGCTTTTTCTGTACTCTTCCATTTCGTTTGGTGTTAACATATGTATTTGTGCTGCCTCAAACAGCTTCTTGAATATCCTTCCGCGCACCTCCGCCGGACGGTTGTCGAGCCGCGACAGGTTCTTGAGCGAAAACAGCCAAAAGTCCGCGTTGGTGCGCAGCTGATCTACCGGCTTGTTGAACTTGGGAAGCTCCACAAAAACGAAGTTCAGCTTAGTGGAGAATTTCGTCTTCGTCCGCTCGCGCAGCAGGTGCACTCGCTCTACAACATACTTTTCATCGCCAGCCTCCTCAAACAGTACGAAATCCAGAACGGCGATAAAATATACCGCCTTCAGCTCGTAATTCCACTCTTTCCCTTTCGGCGCTTGGTTGCGTATGGGAAAGGAGGCGTAGAACAGCGCCCTGTCCACAAAAAACTCCTGCCGCGCCCGCTGCATCTCAACAATAATGTACTCGCCCTTATCGTTGGTGCAGAACATGTCGAACGTCGCCTTGCGATTTTGCTCCCATTCGCCCAGATGTTCGGTGGGGCCGTACTGAACATCAACAATATGCTCCCCCTGTATGAACTCGTTCAAAAAGTGAATGAGCAAATCCTTGTTCAACTCATTGCAAAACAACTTTTTAAACCCAAAATCAGTCAGCGGGTTTAGGTAAACAGACTGGGGGGAAAGCTCATCCATAGCCATAAATCAACGGGTAAAAATACAAAATTTATTGCAACTCGGCAAACGCCGGCAGTGGGGCGCTAATGCTTGCCTGCGTTAGGTTTTTCCAGCCCGTACCCGCGCTTTTCATCTTCGCGCTTAAGCATAAAGGCAACGAGCAGCGAGCATGCGGCCAATCCGGTGAAAATCAGCATCGGGAGGGTGTAGTCGTACGATACTTTTTCTGCCGACACCGTTTTGCAGAAGCGGTCGAGCACCACCCCAATCAGGTAAGGAACGCCCATCAGCCCGATGTTTTGCACCCAAAAAATGAGCGCGTAGGCTGTTCCCAGCTGCTTTTCGGGAATAATTTTCGGCACCGATGGCCACATGGCTGACGGCACCAGCGAGAAGGCTATCCCCAGCAGCACCATCAGGCTCACGGCGTAAATCCAGCTGCTGATGACGGGCAGCGAAAACAGCGCGTGTATGCCCACCAGCATTAGCGCCCCGATAATCATGATGGTGGCGCCCCTGCCTTTTTTATCGTAAATGCTGCCAAAAAGCGGCGTAAGCAGAATGGTGCCAAACGGAAGCAGCCCGGGGATAAACCCTGCCCACTTATCGTCAACGCCAAATTTGTTTACCATGAGGTCGGTAGCATACTTCAGGAACGGGAACACGCAGGAGTAGAACAGCACGCAAAGCAGCGCAATCAGCCAGAAGCCGTGGTTGGTCACCACCAGCTTCACGTCCGAGAGCTTAAACTCATCCTCCGCCGAGGCGTTGATTTTGCCCGCTTGCCGGTCATACTGCCTGTCGAGCAGGGCGTAGAGCAAAAAGGTGAGCAGCCCGATGACGAGCAGCGTGAGCCCAAACAGCACGGAGCACGATACGTTGTTGCCGAAGGCCTGCGCCAGCGGGTTGGAGAAAATGAGCGCAATGGCCATCCCGATGCGCGCAACCGCCACCTGCAGCCCCATAGCCAGCGCCATTTCGTGCCCCTTAAACCACTTTACGATGGCCTTTGTTACCGTAATGCCGGCAACCTCCGCGCCTACCGAAAAGATGGCAAACCCAAGGGCGGCAAACATGACCTGCGCGTTTACGCCCAGCAGGGTGCCCTGCGTTGGCAAAACATTCGCCAGCGCCAGATACTTAACGCTCGCGCCGGCCACCATAATGGCGGCGGCAAGCGTGCCCGTAAAGCGGATGCCCTTTTTGTCGAGCAGCAGGCCGCCCAAAAACAGCATCAGCAAAAAAACATTAAACCAGCCGTAGGCGCTGGTAAACAGCCCGTAGTCCGAGCTGCTCCAGCCTGCGGTTGCCTCAAGCATGCCCTTGAGGGGCGACATTACGTCGGTCATAAAGTAGGCCGCCATCATGGTGAACGACACGACGCCAAGCGCCGTCCAGCGAGCCCATTTCGATTGGGTTAAAAGTTGCTTCATGGTGAAAGGTTTTAAATGAGCTGCAAAAGTACGATTTTTTTTCTAACTTTGCGCCGCCAAACCGCGTTTATTTGTTGGCACAAAAAGATAATGAAAACTTTTGGAGTGATTTTTGACATGGACGGCACCATTGTGGACAACATGCCGTACCACCTGCAAACCTTCCGCACCTTCAGCGAGCGCCACGGCGTCCGGATGGACGATGAGGAGGCGCTGCGAAAAACGAACGGAAGAACGAACAGCGACATCATGCGCCTGCTCTTTGGCGGCGACATTTCCGCCGAGGCGGTAGCCGCGCTTTCCCGCGAAAAGGAGGCCATCTACCGCGACCTCTACCGCCCCCACCTCCGGCTGAGCAAGGGGCTGGACGGCCTGCTTGACCAGCTGCGGGCAGGCGGCATACCCCTCTGCGTAGGCTCGTCGGCGCCCGACGAAAACATAGACTTTGTGCTCGACGGGCTCAACATCCGCAGGTACTTCACGGCGGTTATCAGCTCCGCTCAGGTAAAAAACGGCAAGCCGCACCCCGAAGTTTTCCTCAAGGCGGCGGAGGCCATGGGGCTTACGCCCGCGCAGTGCGTGGTGGTGGAGGACGCCGTGATAGGCGTGCAGGCGGCGCGCAACGCCGGAATGAAGGTGGTAGCCATTGCGCAAATCATGCCGCGCGAGGAACTCGCAAACGCCCACTGGGTGATAAACGACTTCACGGAGGTAAGCCCCGAAGCGCTTGAAAGCCTGATTTTCAGCTGCCCGTAGGTGCGGGTTTCAAACTCGCCCCTACAACGGCACACGCTTCGCGCCATTAATCATTAATCATTAACCATTAATCATTGTCTTAAATCCCATTATCCTCTTCATTTCCCGTAGCGTGGCGGCGGCGCTTTCGCGGGCTTTCTCTGCGCCATCCCTGCGCACCTTGAGGAGGTAGGCTTCATTGCGCAGGATGTCCAGTATCCGCTCGCGGATGGGGAGGGTTACCTTGCAGATGTCGTCTGCGAGCTGCTCCTTCATGTCGCCGTAGCGGATGCTCCCCGCCGCGTGCGCCTGCCGGTAAAAGCTGACCACGTCGGGCGTGGAGACGACTTCCATCAGGGTGAAAAGGTTTTTGACC
>JAITQP010000114.1 GCA_031288885.1 Prevotellaceae bacterium
TGCTTGTTCGCGGCGTAGGCATCAGGGATATTGCTGAAGTTGAGCAAATCAGCACCAACAAAGTGCTGTCAGTATTGGTTAACTCTCGCCATCTCATCCGCCCTAAACAACGCTACTACGATTGCTTGGAGGTTGATGAATTTTGGACTTATGTGGGCGATAAGCGGCATAAGGTGTGGCTTATTTATGCTTATCACAGAGAGACGGGCGAAATCATAGCGTCTGTTTTACGTTTTACCTGTCAGCATTCGCCAGTAAATCACAAAGTACAGGCGGAGGAGGAACAGGTACCTGACAGCTCCCCTGTCCACCTCCCTAATAACGGCGATGTTGTCAAGGAGCCCTTTGCGCCGCCGGACGTTGGAGACGCCGGTCATATCGTAAACCACCACCGGAAAGTTAACGTGCACAAATGTGCGGTTGTCATAGTAGCACTGCTTAAAGAATTTAAAATCCGCCGACATTTTATGATTTTCATCAAACAAGTAGCTGCGCAGCAAGCTTGCTTTAACAAAGGCGCTCTGGTGGCAAAAGTGCATCCGGTGAATGTTGCACGGCTCCTTGGCTATGCGCTCGCTGAGCGTTCCGTCCCGCTGCTCAACAAAAATATTTCCGTAGATAACATCCGGTTGCGACAGCCGGATGTTATCCGCTATTCGCTGAACGGTTAGGCTGTCAACAAAAACGTCGCCGCAGTTGAGAAAGCAAACCCACCCGCCGGTTGCCGCTCTAATGCCTTTATTCATGGCGTTGTAGATGCCCGTATCTTTTTCCGAAATCCACCGCGTAATTTTCTGCCCGTACTTTTTGATGATATCCGTTGAGCCGTCGGTAGAGGCGCCGTCTATCACAAGGTATTCAATGGGGGCATAGCTTTGGGCGGCTACGCTCCGGATGGTTTTCTCGAGCGCCGCCGCGCTATTGTAGCAAACGGTAACAACTGTAATTACCGGACGCTCCGAAGGGTGTTTTTCCGATGTATTCATAGCTTTAAAGTAAGGATTGGTACAGGTTGCACGTTTGCTTGACCGACTTTTCCCACGAAAACAGCTTCAGCCGGCTTGCGCCTTTTTTCACCAAGTCGTCGCGCAGCGGCTTGTCGAGCAAAACGCGCTCCACCTCTTCGCGTATTGACGCTGCGGACAGCGGGTCGAAGTAGCGACCGGCCTCGGCGGCTACCTCCGTAAAGCAGTCGTGACGGCTCAAAACCACCGGCGCGCCGCACGACCACGCCTCCAGTATGGGAATGCCAAAGCCCTCGTGCAGCGAGGGAAAAACAAAGGCTTTTGCGTTACAGTACAGGTAGGACAGCTCATTATCCGTTACGCTGGCAAAGCAAGCGGCTTTGTGCGCTACTCCCAGCTCCTTTAACAGCAACCTCTCGGTGGCAGAAAAAGGGCGCTTTCCGGCGCAAACCAGATATAGCTCGCGCTGCTTCTTCAGCAATCCGGCAATAGCCTTTACAAATGTCAGGAAATTCTTGTGCCCGCCCCTATCCCCAACGTACAGCACAAAGCTGTCGGGCGCCGGTTGCGCCGGTTTCACCGCCTGCTGGGGGCTTAGCGACGAGCCGTGATAAATAACCTCTATTTTCGCCCTGTTAATATCCCACAGCTTAACGATATCCTGCTTGGTGGCCTCAGATACGGCTATAATTTTGCTTGCATTCTTGGCGTAAAGCAGCTTGTCCGGTGGCGTGCTGATGTTTTGCTTCTCAAGAATCATATCGTGGATGGTAAACACCTTATGCTTGACGCTGAATACTTCGGGATACAGATAGCTGTAGGCGTTAGTAGGGTGAAAAATGGCGCCGGAGCTTATCCGCTTCAGGCATCGCTTCAGTATCCACCTGTTGAAACCGGCAAACGCCGCTATAGGGTCGGGAATGAGGGACTTTCTGCACTGGCTGTCGGATAGCAGGTAGTGATTTTTCACAAACAGCCCCGCAATCCTTGCGTTGTGCCCATTCCGGCGCACCCCTTTGAGCAGCTCGTAGTGGTACCGCGAAATACCCCCCGTTTTTTGGTCTAAAAAAATTTGAGCATCGTATATTACTTCCATAGGCAAAATATTTTTTTATTGCTATCTGTTTCCCAAGTTATCGTATAACGTTTGTAGAATAGCCTTTCCTTTCTCCACGCGCCCCGAATCGGGCGTTGGCTCTTCCAGAATTGCCCTGCCCGCATGGTTGTCGTAAACCGATACGCCTGTGCTGTCCTTAAATCCAAATCCGTTGTTGAACGAAAAAAACGCAAAGGGGTACGCGTAAGACGTGCTGAAAACATTCCGGCTGAAGGTAAAATCGTCGTACGGGAGGTTGAGCTGCCCGAGCAGGGTGGCTGCCAAGTCGGTTTGGTTGACTAACTTATCCACCTTTAGCGGCTGAGCAACCGCGCCGCCTAACCACAGCATGGGCGTGTGGAAGTAAGCCGGATTGCGCACCGTGACGCTCGACGGGTAGCAGTAGCCGTGGTCGGCAAGGAAAATAATCAGCAACTTATCCCAAGCCGGCGTTTGCTTTAGCTTGTCAACGAGCTGCCCTATGCACTCATCCGTATAGGCAAACGCATTGGTAACCTTGTCTTTCAAGCGGCTGTAGGGGACGGTGAACGGCTCGTGGCTGCTCAGCGTTAAAAAACCCGTATGCCAAAGGGTGTCTTTTCGCGCGCAGATTTTATTGTACAGGTAGCTGAACGTAATATCGTCGCTCACGCCCCAAGCGTGCGTATGCTGCTCCTTCAGGGAAAAATCTTTGTCGGAAGTTATCTCCCCGTAGCCGGCGCTGCGGAGGTAGCTCTGCATGTTGGTAAAGTTGATGTCGCCGCCGTACAGAAAATCGGACTTATACCCTGCCTTGCCCAAGCTCTTGGCAATAGACGGGAGCGTTTGGCTTTTAGCGGGTAGCTTCATGACAGACGTGGTGGGCAACCCCAGATAGCCGCTGAACGTGCAAACAATGCCCCTGTCGGTGCGAAAGCTGTTGGAGTAGCAGCGGGTGAAAAATATGCCCTCCTCCGCCAAACGGGTTAGGTTGGGGGCAACTTCCGGATCTCCGCCAAGCGCCTCAACAAAACTCCCCGAAAAACCCTCCAGAAGAACAATCACGATGTTTGGGCGGCAGGTGTTCAGCCGGCGCACGGTTGGCTCTCCCGCTTGGGGGTATAGGCCGTCAAAGATGGCGCGCCGCTTTTCTTCCGAAAAAAAGTTGAATTGCTCCGAAAAATTCTCCGATTTCCCCAACGAATACATAAAGCTGAAAGCCGGATTGATGGCCGAGTGGTTCAGGAATTGATTTTCGCTGAAGTAAGCTTTCCCTACATTTGAGGTTGACTCCTTAACCCCGCCCCGAATGCAAACAAATAAAGCCAATCCGACCCCAAGCATCGTTAGCGCTCCTGCCAGCTTGCCTTTTATTTTTTTAACGGGGGGAAATGCCGCAGGCGTTACCTTGAGAAACAGCCAGCAGTACAGCCCGCTTAGCAGCAAAATGAGCAGCACCCGAAGCGCGATAAACGGAACAGATATGCTTGCCATTGCCTCCGAAAGGGAGCGGAGGTAGAACAGCACGGTGGCGTCTAACTTGAAATTCCAAAAGCGGTAGAGCGACATATCTACCACAAACGTTGCAGCGGTAAGCAAGCTTATGATGATGTAGTAGGGCAGCAGGATTTTCCGCAGGTTTACGCCGGAAAAGAAAATGCTTATCAGCAGCCCCAGCCATGGCAGCAGGAGGAGGTAGCCGCTCATGGTGGCGTCTAACGTCAAGCCGTGCAGCACGACCATTACGTAGCCGCTCGCCGAGCAGCCGTTGGAGAGGACGCTGTTGTACAGCATAAACAAAGGCTTCTGGAGGGCAAAAACCGTTAGCGTCAGCCCAAACAGAGAGAGAAAATATCGAAAACGTGCTTTCATTCTTTAGCTATGCTACATATGCGGTAAGCGCCGGATTTTTTACTTCTTGCTGATGTTTGCCCACGTATCCTTGAGGGTAACGGTGCGGTTGAACACCGGTTTTTCGCTGGTGGAGTCGGGGTCGAGGGCAAAGTAGCCCGTGCGCTCGAGCTGCACGGGCAGCGCGCCTTCGCGGTAGGCGCCGTCGAGCGCCGGTTCGATGTAGGCGGTAGCTATTTTCAGCGAGTCGGGGTTTAGGTAGTCCTTGTAGTCCGCGTTCTCGGGGATGCTGTCCATGTGCGGCTCGGTAAACAGGCGGTCGAACAGGCGCACCTCGGCGGCGCTGCAGTGCCCCGTCGAGAGCCAGTGGATGGTGCCCTTCACCTGTCGCGGGTTGCCACCGCCGCTGCGCGTTTCGGGGTCGTAGGTGCAGCGTATCTCCGTAACGTTGCCGGCGGCGTCCTTCACCACCTCCTCGCACCTGATGATGTAGGCGTACTTGAGCCGCACCTCTTGCTGTGGCGCAAGGCGGAAGAACTTTTTCGGGGGATTTTCCATAAAATCCTCCCGCTCTATGTACAGCTCGCGGCTGAAGCGCATTTTGCGCGTTCCGGCGGTGGGGTCTTCGGGGTTGTTCACAGCGTCGAGCTCCTCCACCTTCCCCTCGGGGTAGTTGGTGATGACCAGCTTTAGGGGGTTGAGCACCGCAAAGCGGCGCAGCGCGCGCTTGTTGAGGTCTTCGCGCACGCACCACTCCAGCAGCGAGAGGTCGATTACGTTGTCGCGCTTTGCCACGCCCACCTTGTCGGCAAACAGGCGGATGCTCTCCGGCGTGTAGCCCCTGCGGCGGATGCCGCAGATGGTGGGCATGCGCGGGTCGTCCCAGCCGCGCACAAAGCCGCCCTTGACCAGCTCCAGCAGCTTGCGCTTGCTCATCACCGTGTAGGTGAGGTTGAGGCGGGCAAACTCGTACTGGCGCGAGGGGAAAATCTCCAGCTGCTCAATAAACCAGTCGTAGAGCGGGCGGTGCACGTCGAACTCGAGCGTGCAGATGGAGTGGGTGACGCCCTCGAGGGAGTCGCTCTGGCCGTGCGCGTAGTCGTACATGGGGTAAATGCACCACGCGCTGCCCGTGCGGTGGTGCTCGGCGTGCAGGATGCGGTACAGGATGGGGTCGCGCATGAGCATGTTGGGGTGCGCCATGTCGATTTTGGCGCGCAGCACCTTTGCGCCGTCGGCAAGCTCGCCGCTGCGCATGCGGGCAAACAGGTCGAGGTTTTCCTCCACGCTGCGGCTGCGGTAGGGGCTGTTTACGCCCGCCTTGGTAACCGTTCCGCGCCCCAGCCGGATTTCCTCCTGCGTTTGGTCGTCAACGTAGGCGAGCCCCTTTTTGATGAGCGCCACCGCCCACTCGTAGAGCTGGCCAAAGTAGTCCGACGCGTAGCGCTCGCTGGCCCAGCTAAAGCCCAGCCACTGCACATCCTGCTTGATGGAGTCCACGTACTCGGTGTCCTCCTTGGTGGGGTTGGTGTCGTCAAAGCGGAGGTTGGTGGCGCCGCCGTACTTCTGCGCCAGCCCAAAGTTGAGGCAGATGCTCTTGGCGTGGCCAATGTGCAGGTACCCGTTAGGCTCCGGCGGGAAGCGCGTAAGGATGCGCGTGTGCTTGCCCGACGCCAAGTCGGCCTCAATAATTTCCTCCAAAAAGTTGAGTGAGCGCTCCGGTGCGCTGGGGGCGGTTGCGGTTTCAGCCATTTTT
>JAITQP010000147.1 GCA_031288885.1 Prevotellaceae bacterium
GAATAAAAAATACTATATTTGCGGCATGAAACCTTACCACACTTTTTTGCTCCTGCTCGTCGCAGGTTTTGCCACGTGTAACGGCAGGGAGACGCTTGTCCCCGAGCCCGAGCTCATCGTGGAGCCCGAGCCGCTGTCCATCACGTTTGACCAAGACGCTTTCGTCGCGCCTACCGACACAACCATCACCGTCAGCGGCGTGGTGACCTCCGCCACGCTGCTGACGTCGGTGAGCTACTTTCGGGTGTGCGACACGGCGGCGGAGGCGCTGGGCGAAAGTAGCTTCAGCGGCACGCGCTACGCTTTCTCGCAGTCCCTCACGACGACCGCGGCTATCACCGGTTTCAGGGTGCTTGCCCGCAATCGGGGCGGCGAGGAGCTCGCGGCTACGGCAAGTATTTCCATCGTGGGGAGCAGCTCCCCCGAGCCGGAGCCAACACCCGAAACGGACTCGGGGTACAACGCCGGAGCGTTTCCGAGCGCCGAAGGCTTTGGAAAGTACGCCACCGGCGGGCGGGGCGGCAAGGTGCTATACGTCACCAGCCTTGAGGACAACAGCAGCGAGGGCACGCTCCGCTGGGCGGTAGGTCGGGCTGGGGCGCGTATGGTGATGTTCAAGGTGTCGGGCGTTATTGCGCTGGGCAGCACGCTGGAGATTAAGCAGCCCAACCTTACCATTGCGGGGCAAACCGCGCCCGGCGACGGTATCTGCATCAAAAATTATCCGGTGGTGGTCAAAGCCGACAACGTGGTTATCCGCTACCTGCGCTTCCGCATGGGCGATGAGAAAAACACCGCAGACGACGCCCTGTGGGGGCGCAACCAAAAGAACATCATCATAGACCACTGCTCCATGAGCTGGAGCACCGACGAGTGCGCGTCGTTCTACGACAACGAAAACTTTACCATGCAGTGGTGCATCATTTCGGAGAGCCTGCGCCACTCCGTGCACAACAAGGGCGACCACGGCTACGGCGGTATCTGGGGCGGCAAGCGGGCTTCGTTTCACCACAACCTGCTGGCGCACCACGATAGCCGCAACCCGCGCTTTTGCGGCGCGCGCTACTCCAACCAAGCCGACAAGGAGCTGGTGGACTTCCGCAACAACGTCATCTACAGCTGGGGCGCCAACAGCGCCTACGCCGGCGAGGGCGGCTGCTACAACCTCGTGGGCAACTACTACAAGCCGGGCTCCGGAACGTCAAACGCCGCCCGCATCTTCCAACCCAACGCCGACGACGGCAAAAACGCGCAGGCGGCGGGTGTGTGGGGGAAATTTTACATGGCGGGGAACTACATGCTCAACAAAAGCGGTGCGCCAAATACCTCCGTCAACAGCGACAATTGGGTGGGTGTAACGCCCAACCCCTCGTCGAAAAGCAAGGCGGAGCTGAAGTCGGACGTTGAGTTTGACAAGGGCGAGGTGGCGACGCACAGCGCCGAGGAGGCTTACGAGCTGGTGCTACAGCAAGCCGGCGCCAGCTTCCGCCGCGACGCCACCGATACGCGCGTGGTAAACGAAGTGCGCAACGGCTTAACGCCCGTCCGCGCCTCCGGCAACAGCGGGACGCGCGCCGGTCTGATAGACTCTCAAGCCGACGTGGGAGGCTGGGACGCCTACGCCTCCACCGCCGCCCCCCTCGATACCGACGGCGACGGAATCCCCGACGAATGGGAAGCATCGCACGGGCTCAACAAAAACGACCCTGCCGACGGCGCAAAGTATAGCCTTAGCCCGTGCTACACCAACGTGGAGGTGTACGTAAATGGGTTAGGGAGTTAGCTCCTAACGCCCATTGGCAAATTGGTAAAAAACAAAAAACACCCCCCGCGCCTCAAAAAAAATTGAGCCGATGGAGTAGGAAATCGTAATTTTCGCTATATTTGCGCACTTAACACATAAAATAAAGTACAATACAATGAAGCGTATATTTGTTATTACGGCGCTGATGGCGCTATTAGGGCAAACCCATGCAGCGGAGCGGCGCATAGCTACTCAAGACCAGCTTGCGGCTTTTTTCAAATCGACCACCTATGTGGTAGCCACAAACGACAACATCATCTTTGATGCGTTTTTAAACGACGCCGTCAAGCGTTTATGGACTGTAACCCCCTACAAGGTGGTGGACAAGGCCGGATTTGACGCCCTGCGCACGGACGAAAACAGCTCGTTTTTGATGCTAACCAAAGTGGTGGAGAGCAAGGACAAGCTCAAGCGTCCCTACCTCTACCTGAGCCTGCTCATGGGCAGCAAGGAGGCCGAAAGCAGCTTGGACTTAATGCCGGAGGTTGCCTCCATCCCCTTGGCCTGCGAAACCGTTGAAGGCGAAATCTCAACGCTGATGCTCAACCCAATGGTGCTGTTTGTGCAAAAGCACGCCGAAAAGGTCAAGGAAAAAACCTTTACGGAAAAGCTGCTGGCAAACTTTCAGCAGCGCCTGCAGGCCTACAACTACGAGATGTCGCAGCTTAAGGGAAAAACCATTTACATCTGCAAAAGCGACGTTGACGTTAAGGTAAACATTCGCGAAATGGAGGCTAAGCAGGGCAACATGTTCCGCTTTGTGGAGAAGGATGATATTGCCCGCGTGGTGAGCGAAAAGGAGCCCAACGCAGCCGTAGCGTTCACCGTTTACCCACAGGGTAGCGAAAAAGGCGCATACGGCTACAAAATGGTTATGGATGTAAGCGGTACGCTGTACTACTACTACTACGAAACCAAACCCAAAAACTTCCTCTTCCAGAAGAATGATTTTGACATGCTCCTTAGCAACATGTAACCTACTTTTTTAGACTTTAACTCACAAACCGTGTCTGACGAAAAAATAATCTTTTCGATGAATGGGGTTGGGAAAGTATTACCCAACAACAACAAGCAAATACTCAAGGATATCTACCTCTCCTTTTTCTACGGGGCAAAAATCGGCATTATCGGGCTCAACGGCTCCGGCAAGTCCACGCTGATGAAGATTATTGCCGGTCTGGAGCCGTCGTATCAGGGCGAGGTGGTGTGGGCGTCGGGCTACAGCGTAGGCTACTTGGAGCAGGAGCCCCAGCTGGACGAAGCCGCCACCGTGCGCGAAATCGTACAGCAGGGCGTGCAGGAGGTGATGGACTTGCTCAAGGAGTACGAGGAGGTGAACAGCAAGTTTGCCGAGCCGATGGGCGACGACGAAATGAGCAAGCTCATTGAGCGCCAAGGCGAGCTGACCGAAAAAATTGAGCACGCCAACGGCTGGGAGGTAGACAGCAAGCTGGAGCGCGCCATGGACGCGCTGCGCTGCCCCGACCCCGACGCCGCTGTCAAAAACCTCTCCGGAGGAGAGCGCCGCCGCGTGGCGCTGTGTCGCCTGCTCCTGCGCGAGCCCGACGTGCTGCTGCTCGACGAGCCCACCAACCACCTCGACGCGGAGAGCATCCTGTGGCTGGAGCAGCACCTGCAGCAGTACAGGGGCACCGTGATTGCCGTAACGCACGACCGCTACTTCCTCGACAACGTGGCGGGGTGGATACTGGAGCTCGACCGCGGCGAGGGCATCCCGTGGAAAGGCAACTACTCCTCGTGGCTGGAGCAGAAGTCAAAGCGGCTGGAGCAGGAGGAGAAGCAGGAAAGCAAGCGCCGGAAAACGCTGGAGCGCGAGCTCGAGTGGGTGCGCATGAACCCCAAGGCGCGGCAGGCCAAGTCGAAGGCGAGGCTGGCGGCGTACGACAAAATGCTGAACGAAGACAGCAAGCAAAAGGAGGATAAGCTCGAAATATACATCCCCAACGGGCCGCGCCTTGGCGACAAGGTGATTGTGGCGCAGGGCGTGAGCAAGGCCTTTGGCGACCGCGTGCTGTTTGAAAACCTGAGTTTTGCCCTTCCCCCCGCCGGCATTGTGGGCATCATTGGCCCCAACGGCGCGGGAAAAACAACGCTCTTCCGCATGGTTATGGGGCTGGAAAAGGTGGACAAGGGCACGTTTGAGGTGGGCGAAACCGTCAAGATTGCCTACGTTGACCAGCAGCACAAGAAAATTGACCCCGACAAGACGGTTTTTCAGACCATTGCCGAGGACAGCGAAATCATCACGCTTGGCGGGCGCAGCGTGAACGCCCGCGGCTACGTATCGCGCTTCAACTTTAGCGGCGCCGATCAGGAGAAAAAGTGCGGCGTGCTGAGCGGAGGCGAGCGAAACCGCCTCCACCTTGCCCTCACCCTCAAGGAGGAGGCCAACGTCCTCCTGCTCGACGAGCCGACCAACGACGTGGACGTAAACACCATTCGCGCGCTGGAGGAGGGGTTAGAGAGCTTTGCCGGTTGCGCCGTCATCATTTCGCACGACCGCTGGTTTCTCGACCGCGTAGCGACGCACATCCTTGCCTTTGAGGGCGACTCGCAGGTAGTCTTCTTTGAGGGCGGATTTAGCGACTACGAGGAGCACAAGAAAAAGCGCATGGGCGACGTTTCTCCCCACCGGCTGCGCTACAAGAAGCTGGTGAGCTGAAAATAGTGGTTAATGGTTAATGATTAAGGCGTGCAATGATGCACCTGCGCGTGCGTTCATACACAAAGCAGATGCCAACAGGAAAAACTAAGGCAAAACCACCCGGAAGCCGAAGTAGTGGTTGTGGGCGCTGGGCGTGTCGTTGCTGCGATAGGCAACGCGGCTGTAGCCCGCGCTGTAGTCCCAGCCACCGCCGCGCAGCACGCGGCGAGAGTCGGGTGTCGTAGGGCCTGTAGGGTTATCTAAAGGAGAAGACTCTGAACTACTGGAGTAAATGTCATACCAGTCGTAGCACCACTCCCAAACGTTGCCGCTCATGTCGTGAATGCCCAGCGCGTTGGGGTTTTTTGTGCCTATCGGTTGAGGGCCGGAGGTGGGGCGGTTGCCGTAGTGCCAAGCCACACTATCAGCCTTGTCGCTCCCGCTGTACGGGTAGCTCTCACACGTCCCCGCACTGCACCCCCGCGCTGCGTACTCCCACTCCGCCTCCGTAGGTAGGCGGTAATTTTTTCTTGTAAGCTTATTCAGCTTTGCAAGAAACCCCGTGTCCGGATGTACTATCTCGTTATAGCTCATGTAAACCACGGGCTTATTATCGCCTCTGTAGGTGCTGTAAATGCTGGGCAGCCACCCCATCACATGCTTCCACTGCGCCTGCGTTATCTCGTACTTCCCAATGTGAAAGTCGTTCACCTTTAC